>CANFIC010000064.1 GCA_947446685.1 Burkholderiales bacterium | reverse complement strand
GTTGCGGGCCGATGACGCCGCCGTCGCCATGCACCAGCGCCAGCAGATCGGTTGGCAGACCGGCCTCGATCAGCACCTTGCAGAGCTCGACCGCAGTCAGCGGTGTGTATTCCGACGGCTTGATCACCACCGCATTGCCGCCGGCCAGCGCCGGGCCGACCTTGTGGGCCAAGGTGTTCAGCGGCGAATTGAACGGCGTGATCGCGCAGACGACGCCGCGCGGCCCGCGCAAGGTGAAGCCGAGCCGGTTCTTCACGCCCTGGGCCGCTTCCATCGGCACCATGTCGCCGACCAGGCGCTTGGCTTCTTCGGCCGAAAGCTCCAGCGTTTGCACGCAGCGCTTGACTTCGTTCTCGCCATCGGCGCGGGTGAATCCGGCTTCGACGCGCATCAACTCGACCAGCAGCTCGATGCGGCTTTCGAGAATCACTGCGGCCTTGCTGAGGATCTTGTAGAGCTCGTAGGGTGCGAGCTTTGATGCCTGCTGCCCGGCAACCGCGCCGCTGACGGCTGCTTCAACCTGGGCCGCTGATGCCACGGCCATCTCGCCATAGATCGCAACGGCATATTTATCGCGCAATGGCTGGCTTGATTCGCCGTCGACCCATGAACCACCGATCAGGAGCTTGGACATCAATGTTTACTCCGCATGTTTTGCAATGCCTTGCATGAAGCCGGCGCGGATCTTGGCCGCATCGCGCTCGGTCACGCCGGCTGGCGGCATATTGTCTGTGCGTGCACCGATGAACCAGGGGCCATTGCCGGCAAGCGCCTGGTCGACCAATTGCTCGAAATGACTCTCGTCGGCGGCCCAGCTGGCTTGTGCCAGCCCGGCGCCACGGGCCACCGCGACCAGATCGCAGCCTTGCGAGGTCAGCGTCGGCTGCGAGCCGGTGATCTGGTAAGCCCCATTGTCGAAAACGATGATCGCCAGGTTCTTCAAGCCGGCCGCTGCCACCGTGCCCAGCGCACCGAGCTGCATCAGCAGCGAGCCATCGCCTTCGAGTGCAAAAACCTGCCGCTCCGGCTGCGCCAGGGCCACGCCCATGGCGATCGGAATCGCCAGCCCCATGCTGCCGAGCATGTAGAAATTCTGTGGCCTCTGCCCGCTGGCCCAGAGCTCGAAATTGGTGTTGCCGATACCGCCGACCACGGCTTCCTCATGGGTGAGCCTGGCGACCAGGCGGCGCGTGATGTCGGTGCGGTTCATGACCTTGGCCGCAGCGC
The DNA here is from genome assembly GCA_947446685.1 of Burkholderiales bacterium. Classification (GTDB taxonomy): domain Bacteria; phylum Pseudomonadota; class Gammaproteobacteria; order Burkholderiales; family Burkholderiaceae_C; genus Paucibacter_A. The sequence continues at coordinate 12,366 of CANFIC010000064.1, read as the reverse complement.
GGCTGATCGATTGAATGATGGCTTCAGGCATCGCGGGCCTCACTTCTTGTTGGTCAGCAAAGGCGACAAAATCATCGCCGCAGGCGCCTGGGTCGCATAGGCCTGCTTGATCATCTGGTCGACGATGAATTCGACATCGTCGAGCCGGGTGATCGGATGGTGTTCGATGCCCAGCGTCGCGAGGATCGGCCGCATCATGCGGCAGACGATCGCCTGCGCCAATTGGTGGTCGCCGAGCGTGCCGCGTTCCGAAATCAGCATCAGCAGCGGGATCTGGTAGGGCACGGCGAGCGAAGCCAGCACATTGGGCAGCGTCGCAAAACCGCTGGTCTGCATCAACAGGATGCCGCGCAAGCCGGCCATATAGGCGCCGGTGAGGATGCCGACCGCCTCCTCTTCGCGCGCTGGACAGATCACGGTGAAATAGTCGTCGGCATGCAGGCGTTTGATCAGCGTGGCCAACACCTTGTCGGGCACATAGACGATCAGCTTGATCTGGTTCTGTTTGAGCACCCGCAGGACGATTTCATCCCATGTCTCGGGGCTGCTGGTTCTGGTATCGGACATCGCGATCTCTCCTGTGCTTGCTGGCTGGCGTTCGACTACCAGCGGATCCCGGCTTCGCTGTCCAGACGCCAGAGTCTGGACAACAGCGCTTTGGACTGATCCGCGCCGAGCACCGGCGTGGCCAGTTCGAGGAACTTGTCGTCAAGGTCGGCATCGCTCAAGGGCTGTTCGGGGTCGCCTTTGCGGGTGGGCTGCAGGTATTGCTCGCTGCGGCCGTCATGCGTCGCTATCGTCACCCGGGCGGCGCGCTGGCCTGGAAAGGTGGCGTCGAGCTCGGGGTCGATGGTCAGCTCGATCCTGGCCATCAAGGCGCGGATTTTTGGGTCAGCCAGCCGATCAGGCTCGAAAGCTGACAGCCGCACGCTGCCATAAAGCAGCGCGGTAGCGACGACGAACTTGGTGCTGAAGCGGGCTTCGGCAGGTGACTGCGGGTTCTCGTAGCCGGCGACTTCCTTGGCTGCCCGGTAGCTGCCAACATGCACACGGCGGATGTCCTGCGCATCGATGGCCATGCTTGCCTGCAAGGCCAGCGCACCATCGATTGCGGCAAAGGTATGGCCGCAGCACGCATGGTTCTTGAACGTCATACGAGTGATGTGGAAATCGCTGCCCAGCGTGGCCACGGCCTTGCCCCAGTCCGGGCCGTTGCTCATCGCCTGGCCCAGACCCGCTTCGCCTTCGAGGATGTCGAGCGAGCCGGTGATGCCTGCTCGAGCACCTTGCGCCGCCAGCACGCCGGCTTCTGCGGCGCGCCCGGCGTGCAGCGGTTTGGACAGCGAATCCATCCGGAATGCCTGCTGCAGGCCGGCGGCAAAAGTGCCGACCGTCGCCAGCGCATGAGCATATTGCGATGCGTCGAGCCGGTACAGCGAAGCGGCAGCTGCGGCCGCACCGAAGCTGCCGATGGTGCCGGTGTTGTGCCAGTATTTGTAATGCGCGCGGCCCATGGCGACGCCGATCCGGGTCGAGATCTCGTAGCCGGCGACCACCGCGCGCAGCAACTCGAGTCCGGTTGAACCCTGGTCCTGCGCCACCGCCCAAGCCGCGGCTATCGTCGGTGCGCCAGGGTGGTAAATCGCGTCGCGGTAGATGTCGTCGACCTCGACCGTATGGGCCGCCGTGCCATTGATCAGCGCGGCGCTGCGTGCGGTCGCGGCGCGGCCCAGCGCCAGCCTGGCACTGCCATGATCGAGGTCTTCAACCAACGCCTGCTCGAGCAGCATCGCGGGCGCGACGACGGCGCCGGGCAGCAGCGCCGCATACCAGTCGATCACGGCGCGCTTGGCGTGGTGGATAACCTGCGGTGTCAGCGGCTTCAGGTCGACGGCGAATTGCGCGAATGTTTGGGTGCTTGTCATGGATTTTTGGCAAATTTTCGCTGAAGAGAAGCTAGTCTAGTGGAGGTCGATTGTTGCCCCGGTTTGCGCTGACTGCGCTTCCCATTTGTGATCCTGGCATGAGCTTTCAGCAAAGCAGGTTCGCTGCTCGCCGCCAGCCAGCGCAGGGGCCAGAAGCCAATCGGGCGACAGCCAAAAAAAGTGGGCCCGGATAACCGGGCCCACCATCAAGATTGCTTCTTCAAGGCCATTGACCTATTTGTACAGGACATGCGGAAGCCACAGGCCGATCGCCGGGAACACATAGAGCAAGACAATGGCCAAGACCTGAATACCCATGAAGGGCATCATGCCGGCAAATATCTGGTTTAGCGTGACATGCGGCGGACTGACACCCTTCAGATAAAACGCCGCCATTGCCACCGGTGGGCTGAGGAAAGCGGTTTGCAGGTTCAAGGCCACCAGCAGGCCGAAGAACAGCGGGTCAATGCCGAAATGGGGCAGCAGCGGGATGAAGATCGGCATGAAAATCACGATGATCTCGGTCCATTCCAGTGGCCAGCCGAGCAGGAAAATCACCACCTGGGCCAGGATCATGAACTCCACCGGCGTCATGTCGAGCGACAGCACCCATTGATTGATGATCTCCTGCCCTCCCAGAAGGGCGAAGGCGGCAGAGAAGATGCTCGACCCGACAAACAGCCAGCAGACCATTGCGCTGGTTTTGGCGGTGAGGTAGACGGATTCTCTGACCATACCGATATTCAGCCGTCGATAGGCCGCGGCGAGGATCAGCCCGCCGAGCGAGCCCATCGCGGCAGCTTCGGTCGGCGTGGCCAGACCAAACACGATCGTGCCAAGCACGGCAATGATCAACATCGCCAGCGGGAAGAATGATCCCAGCAGCATCTTGAAGATCTCGAGGCGGGCGAAGCTGAAGATGGCGTAGAACAATGCCAGCGCAATCGCACATAGGCCCAGTGCAATCCAGAAACCTGCTGGTGCAGTGCGACGCGGTTCTGGTTCGACTGCTTTGGCAGCCTCTGCGCTTGGCGGCGTGGACGGTGCCGCCTCCTGCGCCAGCATGGGCGCTTGACTAGCAGCTTCTGCGGGGGGCTCTTGCAGACTGCCCGCAGGTTCTTGCAAGCCACCGAATTGCACTGGCGTCTCTTCTACCGACCCCAGCGCGCTGCTGCCCATTTCCACCATGCCTTCAGGCGCACGCTCAAGCGGAGAGGTCAGGCTCATGAAGATCGATCCCATGACCACTGCGACCAGCAAGGTCGGCAACAAGGCGATGACCAGATGGTTCAACAGAGTGCGCATCGGGACCGCCGCATTGCGCTTGCCCTTGATCGCTCCGATCAGCCCAGGCAGGACCTTGTTGCTGACCGTGGTGGAAACGATCTCGGCGAATTCCGGCAAAGGCACATGACGGTCCGCAGCCGACAGTGGCGGTGCAAGGTGGGGCTTGAGCTTCGCGACAATGATGACATAGCCCACATAGAGCGTAGCCAGCATGATGCCGGGAAAAAAGGCGCCGGCGTACAGCTGAACGACCGAGACGCCGGCCGTAGCGCCGTAGACGATCAGCAGCACCGAAGGCGGAATCAGGATCCCCAGACAACCGCCCGCGGTGATCGCACCCGCGGAGAGCTTGACGTCATAGCCGGCCTTCAGCATCGCCGGAAAAGCGAGCAGGCCCATCAGCGTGACCACGGCACCGACGATGCCAGTGGCCGTGGCGAAGACGGCGCAAGTGATGATGGTCGCAACCGCCAGTGAACCGGGCACGCGCGCGGCAGCCAGGTGCAGGCTCTTGAACAGCTTCTCGATCAGGTTGGCACGTTCAACCAGATAGCCCATGAACACAAACAAGGGGATGGAGATCAGGACATCATTCGACATCACCGAAAAAGCACGCTGCACCATCAGGTCCAGCGTCTGCTGCACCGCCAGTTCAGGGTTCTGGCTTCGATAGGCAATCCAGGCGAACACCATGCCCATGCCCATCAAGGTGAATGCCGTTGGGAAGCCGAGCATGATGGCGACGACGATCAGCGCCAGCATCAACAGGCCCAGGTGGCCGTTGCTCATCTCTGACGGCGGCGGCAGTAAAAAGAATGCCGTGAGGACGACAAAGGCCATGATGGAGAGGCCAAACCAGACTTCTTTTCTCACTTTTGGTTCTCCTTGTTGTTGACGACCAAGGCCGACAGTCCAGCGATGTCTTCATCCTTGACGTGAACCATTTCCTTCAATTTCTCGACATCGACTTCCTCGACATCCTCGTCACGTTTGGGCCATTCGCCGGTTTGCAGGCAGATCACGCAGCGGATGATTTCGACCACGCCCTGGACCAGCAGGAAAGCGCCGGCGATCGGCAAGACCATCTTGAATGGGTAGACCGGCGGGCCATCGGCGGTGATGTTCGAATGCTCGTTGATCATCCAGGACTCAGCGGCAAAGTTGTAACCCGCCCAGGCCAGGGCAAACACGCCGGGAATGAAAAACAGGATGTAGAGCGCGAGGTCGAGACCGGCCTGCAGGCGCGGCGGAAAAAAGCCGTAAAGCACATCACCCCGTACATGGCCATTCTTGGACAAGGTATAGGCACCAGCCAACATGAAGACGCTGCCGTACAGCATGATCATCACATCGAAAGCCCAGGGGTGCGGGTGGTCGAGCACGTAGCGCGAAAAGACTTCCCAGGAGATCATCAAGGTCAGCGCCATGATCAGCCAGGAAAAAGTCTGGCCCAAGATGGTGCTGGCTCGGTCAACGGTCAATAGTAGTTTTTGCATTTCTTGTTCCGTATGAAAAAACAGCCACCCAGACTGTGTCGAGGTGGCTGTTCAAAGAGCTGGTTTCTCAGGCTTTCTTCGGTGCTGCCTTCTTGGGCCCGAAGAAATGATTCGCTGCCATCCGGCGGCTGACAATCGTGTCCTGATCCCACTTCACCGCGCGCTCTGCGAACGCGAATTGCGAAGCGACGATTTCCTTGAACAATGGGTTTTCAGCCGATTTTTTCTCGAGAATTTCGGACCACAGGACCAGTTGATCTTGCAAAACCGAGTCCGGCGTCTTGTAGAACTTGACCTTGTCCTTGGTCTGCAACTCGATGTAGTCCTTGGAATAGCGATCAATCGCTTTCCACGACATGTCTGCCGACGAAGCTTCTACGGCGCCCGCGATGATCGATTTCATCTTGGCTGGCAGCGCGTCGTACTTTGTCTTGTTGAACATGATTTCGAAGGTTTCCGAGCTCTGGTGGTAGCTTTGCAGCATGCAGATCTTCGAAACGTCAGGGAAGCCAAGGATACGGTCCGAGGTGGCGTTGTTGAACTCGGCGGCGTCGAGCAGTCCGCGGTCCATGGCCGGAACGATTTCACCACCTGGCAGCGCATTCACCGCAGCACCCATTGCGGTGAAAAGGTCGATCGCTAGACCATTGGTGCGGAACTTCAGGCCCTTGAAATCAGCCGACTTGGTGATCGGCTTCTTGAACCAGCCCAGAGGCTGGGTCGCCATCGGGCCATAGAGGAAGGATTCGACATTACCGCCGATCGAGGCATAGAGTTTTGCCAGCAATTCCTTGCCACCGCCGTATTTATGCCAGGAAAGAAGCATATTGGCATCCATACCAAATGCCGGGCCCGAATTCCAGAGTGCCAGTGCATTTTGCTTGCCATAGTGGTAACCGAGCACGCCATGCCCACCGTCGAGAGTCCCTTTGGACACGGCTTCCAGCAGGCCGAAAGCCGGGACCACCGAGCCGGCAGGCAAAACCTCGATCTTGAGGTCTCCGCCTGTCATGTCATTGACCTTCTTGGCGAAGTCGAGGGCGTACTCGTGAAAAATGTCTTTCGAGGGCCATGTGCTTTGCCAGCGCATCGAGATCGGACCGGTCTGGCCTTTGGCGATCATCGGGGCGCTCAGGGCGCCTGCGGCAATTGCAGCGCCTTTGAGCAGACTGCGGCGACGGGGTGGGCTGACTGACATGTGAGTCTCCTAAGGTCGATGAATGGACTCACCATTCTGAGCAGAATTTTGTGTTAAGGGGACAGGGTAAGTACCCAGAAAATTACCGGCGCTGACAAATATTTGAGCTTGGTTTGATTTGGGTCGCTGTCCGGCCTGGGCGCTGGCAGAACCGGATCTGCTTGGGCTTGCATTGCGTCAAGCCCGTGAAGCCGCCATCAATACCAATATTCCAGATGCGGAAACGGGTTGCGCTCGGTGTGCTTGCGGTAGTTGAAATGGATGACGAAGGAGATCCGTCGATCGGCATTCTTCTTGACGTCGAAAGGCAGCACCACATGCGGCATGAAGCTGTCAAAAACCACCAGATTGCCAACGTCATAGGGGATTTTCTCGCGGTTCTTGAGCGATTTTGCCGAGTAACCATCGGACTTGTAGAACTTCTCGAGTTCATCCGCAAGATAGCGCTCTTTCCAGATGTCAAGATCGCCTCCGCGCTCCTTGATATATTGAGCGGTGCGCTTGATCGAGATCACACAGGAATAAGCTCTGGTATTCTTGTTGAAGATACTTTCCGGGTATTGAAGCAGGCCTTCGGTGTCGGTATGGATGTTGTATAAAGTCCAGGTCCGGAGTTGCAGATTGAAGCCGGCCATGAGGAAATACTTTTTATCTCGCGGCACCACCGGCAAAGCATCCGGTTTTAGGCCTGAGCGCTCCAGAATGAGTTCGCCCAGACTCTTGATTATTCCCGTGACCTCAGGAAACTCTTTGACCAGATATTTGTTGTGCTTTTCGGCAAAACGATAGTAGCTTTCGTTCAGGCCGGATTCGATCATGCCGTAATAGGCCGCCATCTGGCCATATTGGGGTTCGACATCAGGCCCGAACAATTCCAGGTTGGCGAGAATTTTCTTCTCCCAGCGTGCGCAAAGGTCAGTGCTGAGGAACTCTTTTTTGACAAAATAGTCAGTCGTGAACAATTTTTTCATCGGGTCATCCCTCGAGACTTTCCGCCATTGCTGGCGCGTTTGGCCCAATCGCTCAGTTTGACGGGGCGCTTGAGCCCCGGCAAGCCTGCTCAAGCCCTGCTGGTCAACTGACAGGCATCTGGAAATCCCTTCTACCGAGAACCGCAAGCGATCCACCGGATGGTCCAGGATCGGTGTAATATATCGTTGCGTGGAAAATTCCGTCGCCTCCTTGTCGTCGCCGCTTTGGCATTTATCAAGAAACCCTCAAATTTCAAGCGCTATGTCTAATTCCAAGAAGAAAATATTAGAACATTTGAGTCAAGAGGTTTACTGCCATCTCGGGGTTTCCCCTGTACACGGCATCGGCGTTTTTGCGATTCGGGCCATCCCGAAGGGCGTCAATCCGATGAAGTCGCTGCTGAAGTTTGAAGAGTTGCGCTTTTCGCCGGAGGAGATCAAGGCCTTGCCGCGCAGCGTTCGCAAGGAAATAGAGATTTTCTGCTATTACGACGACGACGAGGTAATGATTCCCTCGATCGGGCTCAATTCAATGAATATGGCGGTCTATCTGAATCATTCAAAAACCCCCAATGTTCAATACAAGAAGAACGGCCAGTTGATCACCTTGCAGGCGATCAAGCGGGGCGAGGAGTTGATGATGGATTACGACATCAATTTCGGCGCCACCCATATTTTCGAATGAGCATCATCCAGGCGGCACGCGGTAAATCTGGTTCCACTCCGACGGTTTGAAGTCGGTATGCAGCGGGGACGTTGGATCCAGCGCCAGCGGATGCTCAGGGTCGGTCATTGCAATGCCGTAGATCGGCTCGAGGTCGGTCACCAGCAATGACTTGTACTTGTAGTCCCCGACCGGACCCAGGTTGTAATATTTGTAGCCATTCCTGGCGGTCCAACGGGCTGCCATCAGGCAGGCATAGATGCCGGGCGAGCGGTTCTTGTAGTCGGTGTTCCATTGACAAAAACTGCCATAGACCTGCTCGCGCTCGGGCAGCAGGATTGACACATCGGTGAACACCAGGTCCCCATTGTCGGCATGCACTTGCAGGATCAGTACGTCGAGTTTGCGGATGTAGTCGACGAAGCCGTCGATCTCCTTGGCGTGGATATCGTAGGCATTGAAATGTTCGGCGCCGAGTTCAAGGATGTACTCGACGCTGATGTCCTTGCCCGGAATGACCTTCTCTGACTGATGGAAATGCTTGAACATTTTGTCCAGGTCGCGGAACTTTCGCGCCCGCCAGGGATCGGTCCAGAAATTCTCGTCGGCAGCGTTGACCAAGCCGTAGTTGTCATTGATTGGCACGCCGAAATTACCATCAGGCGGCAAGGCATAGACGATAAACGGTTTGCGAGCGAGCGCCAGCATTTCAGGTGTGACGTCGATATAGGGGCACAGCGCATCCCAGCGGCTGGTGAAGTAGCGGGTCTCTTCGTGGAAACTCTCGACGCAGAGGTTGTCAGCGGTCCAGCTTTGATAGGCCAGTGACTGGACCGTCAGGTCCATCGGTGGGCAGGACGCCACTTCAAAGAATCCTTCAGTTGGACGGAAGTCATTTCTCATGGCGCGTCATCTTTCGGCAAAGCCTTGAGATTGAGGGGCTGCAGGTCAAAGTAGTCCGTATCGATCCGGAAGTTCTTGCGCAGAAAACCGGGGTCCGCCTTTGCCAGGCGTTTCAGCTCGGTCGACATCAGCCCGAGGTGGGCGGAGGCCTCGCTGCCCTCATCTTGCAACTGCCGCTGGTATTCGGGCATCAAGGGGCAATCGGCGTCGAAGAGAAAGGCATTCGTCTTCGGGTTGAACGAGAGCGGATACAACTGGCAGCTGAACGGCTTGGCATCTCCCAAAGTGCAGCCCGAATTGCCCAGGTGTTCGCAGTTGGTTTGAATGCACAGACTGCCATGAACTTTTTTCTCGACGGCGGTCAATGTGACTTCGAGCGCGGGGTAGCCGTTGTCGATGTGACAGCAGCCGCGGCATTCGGCGCAGTGGTCAAAAAGCACAATCTGCCCCGGCGGTGCCGCAGTCGCGGGCAAACGTTGACCCTCGCGAACACGAGCTGGCTTGTTCTTTTCCTGTTGTCTGACTATCCCGCATTGAGGCGATTTTTCTTGTTTTGGAGTTCGTTTTTTTAGCTGCGCTGAGTATCCCTGATGTTTACTCAATTTGAGCAACTTTGATTATTTTAAACAGACCTTTCGTTCTACGCAATTGCTCTTTTCAAGGGTAAAACCTGAGCCTTTGGGGCGTTCAACAGCAGGCCGAATTGATGCGGTGCTGTTTGCCGGCAGTCTTTCGGAGGGCTTGATTTTTACAACTGCGCTTGAACCGCACAGCCATGACAATTGCGCATGGCTTCGCGCGCAATTTGACGCCCGTCATGGCGAACAATTGGCCAGAATCCACATCGCTGACTGACGAGGGAAAAGCATGGATTTCAATTTGAGCGAAGAGCACGCGAGTTTTGCCGATTCGGTGCGCCGCTTTGCCAGTGAAAAGCTGGCTGCTGGTGCGCTGCAGCGCGCGCATTCGTCGGCCTATCCGGCCGATGTGGCGCAACTGCTGGCCACCCAGGGCCTGCTGGGTATTGCCTTTGCTGAAGAGGATGGCGGCCAGGGCGGCTCATTGATGCATGCGGTGCTCGCGATCCAGGAAGTTGCGCTGGTCTGTCCGAAGAGCGCAGACATCGTTCAGGCCGGCAATTTCGGCCCGATCCGCACCTTCGTCGAATACGCCAGCGCAGAGCAAAAGGCCCGCTGGTTGCCCGAGTTGCTGAGCGGACGCATGCTGATTTCTTTGGGCATGACCGAGCCCGATGCAGGTTCTGCGGTGACCGAATTGAAGACCCATGCGCGCCTCGATGGTGACCATTACGTCATCAACGGCAGCAAGGTGTTTTCAACCCACAGCCCCGATGCGTCCTTGTTTCTGCTCTATGTGCGTTTCGGACCGGGCCTGGATGGCATTGGTTCGGTGTTGATCGAACGCGATACGCCCGGCTTCACCATCGGTGCGCCATCAGCCTTCATGAGTGGTGAAGAGTGGTGCCCGCTGTTCATGCAGGATTGCCGTATTCCAGCTGCCAATTTATTGCTCGGGCCGGGTGGCTTCAAGAAACAGATTTCGGGCTTCAATGTCGAGCGGCTCGGCAATGCGTCGAGGTCGCTGGCGCTGGGCCGACATTGCTTCAATCTGGCGCGCGAACATGTGAAACTGCGCAAGCAATTCGGCCGGCCCTTGTGCGAGTTCCAGGGCCTGCAGTGGAAGTTTGCCGAGATGGCGCTCAAGCTTGAAGCGGCGCAATTGCTGCTCTACAAGGCGGCGATGGAAGGCGAGCAGGGGCTGCCGAGCGCACACAGCACGGCGATGGCTAAACTTGCGTGCAACCAGGCGGGATGGGAAGTCGGCAACGAAGCGATGCAGGCGATGGGCGCGACCGGTTACAGCCGCGAAACTCTGCTTGAATATTGCGTGCGGCGGATTCGTGGCTGGATGATTGCGGGCGGATCGGTCGAGATGCTGAAGAACCGGATTGCTGAAGGCGTGTTTGAGCGCAGTTTTTCGCAGCGGCCCGGCAAGGGCTGAGCCTGTCGATCAAGAATAGAAATGGGGAATGGGATGAAAACGATCACAAGAAGGGCGATTGCCAGCGCTGCGGCGCTGCTGCTGTGCGGTTTGGCGCAAGCGCAAGGCGCTGCCGCGAACTTTCCGAATGGACCGATCAAGATCGTGGTCGGTTTTTCTGCTGGCGGGCCGACCGATCTGGCAGCGCGCCTGATCGCGGTCAAGCTTCAGGCGGCTTTTGGCCACCCGGTCGTGGTCGAGAACAAACCGGGTGCCAGTTCCAATCTGGCCTCTGAAATCGTCGCCCGAGCCGCACCGGATGGCTACACGCTGTTGATGGCCGCCGCGCCGTTGACGATCAACAACCATCTCTACAAGAACCTCAAATTCGACGGCCTGCAGAGCTTCGAGCCGATCAGTCAGGTGATGTCGGCGCCAACCATCCTCGCGGTTCATCTGGACGCAGCCAAGAGCATGGCCGAACTGGTTGCGAACGCGAAGAAAAATCCCGGACAACTCAGCTTTGCCTCGTCGGGCACCGGCGGCACCCAGCATCTGGCGGGCGAGTTGCTGCAGCAAAAGGCCGGCATCCAGCTGATCCATATTCCCTACAAGGGCGCCTCACCGGCTTTGAACGATTTGATGGGCAAGCAGGTCTCGATGGGGTTCATGGCCGCGCTGTCGGCGATTCCCTATCTGAAGGAAGGCAAATTGCGCCCGTTGGCCGTGGCTTCGCTGCAGCGGCTGCCGCAATTGCCCGATGTGCCGACCATGGGTGAAGCAGGTTTTCCTGGCGTGGAAATCGATTCCTGGAGCGGAATGCTGGCGCCGGCCAAGACACCGCCCGAAATCATCGACAAGCTGTATCGCGAGATCAACAAGGCATTGGCTTCACCTGATCTGAAGGACAAGCTGGCCTCGCAGGGAGCGGTGGTCGTCAATAGCAACCCAGCCGAATTCCGCGCCTTTCTGGTTCACACCAGTGCCGATATGGGCAAGCTGATCAAGTCGATCAAGATCAACCTGGACTGAGCCCCGGCATGACTGTTCAAAAAGCGCAGGCGCTGATCGCGACGATCGAGCAAGGCAGCGAAAAATTCACCACGACCTTTGAGCAGACGAAGATTCAGTGGCGGCGCATCGGTAGCGGTAAACCGCTGGTGCTGATCCATGGCGGTAGCGGTGGCTGGCTGCATTGGGTGCACAACATCGAGGCCTTGGCGAGCCACTACACGCTGTGGCTGCCCGATCTGCCCGGTTGTGGCGAGTCGCAGGATCTGGCGGCGCCGATCAATGTGCCGCGCTTGGCGCAAGCGCTGAGCCAGAGCATCGACAGTCTGATCGGGGCCGACGCGGAAGTCGGCATCGCCGGCTTCTCCTTCGGCTCGATCGTGGCGGTGCATGTGGCGCAATTGCGCGGCGGCGTCAGTCGGCTGGCATTGCTGGGCCCGACCGGTCATGGTCTGCCGCGCGAGCCATTGAAATTGAAGAACTGGCGCTTTCTGCCCCCCGGACCAGAGCAGTTCGAGGCGCACAAGCACAACCTGGCGCAGTTGATGCTGCATGAGCCCGCCGCCATTGATGACCTGGCTTTGCAGATCCACATCGAAGCCAGCGAATTGGCGCGGCTGCGTGGCAAGAAGTTCTCGCATACCGATGTGATGCGCCAGGCGCTCGACCAGTTGCAGATACCAACGCTGATGGTCTGGGGCGCGCATGACCCGACCGCCCATGTCGTCAGTGCCGCCCAAACGCTCACCGATGGACATCCACACCGGCGCAGCATCGTCATCGACGGCGCAGGTCATTGGATCCAGTTCGAACGCCCGGCCGAAGTCAATGCGCTGCTGCGCGATTGGTTCTGACCTGCGGGCGAGTACGACCCCGGCATCGATTACAAGGCCTGCATAAACTGGCTGGC
>CANFIC010000063.1 GCA_947446685.1 Burkholderiales bacterium | reverse complement strand
TTTCTCTTGTTGCGGCTGTGATCAACGCCGAGTTGCTTGAGCTTGCGATAGAGATGGGTGCGCTCGAGGCCGGTCTTCTCGGCAACGCGGGTCATCGAGCCGTTTTCCTTGGCGAGATGGAATTCGAAATAGGACTTTTCGAAGGCGTCCCGCGACTCGCGCAGCGGGCGATCAAGGTCGAAGGGCTGGATCGATGCCAGGCCGGGAGGCGCCTGCACCGAATGCTGCGCCAGGCTGTGCATGACCGGCTGCGGGTTGACGCCGCTGCGTGTGAAGCCTGCCATGCCGGCGATGGCAACCGGCCGCGGGGCGGCCTTGACCAGCGCTTGCTCGACCGCGCGCAACAGCTTCTGCAAGGTGATCGGCTTTTCCAGAAAGGCGATCGCGCCCAGTTTGGTGGCTTCCACAGCGGTGTCGATGGTGCCGTGGCCGCTCATCATGATGACGGGCATGGTCAACATGCCGATGGCGCCCCATTCCTTCAGCAAGGTGATGCCGTCAACATCGGGCATCCAGATGTCGAGCAGGACCAGATCGGGGCGGAGTCGCTCGCGCACGGCGCGCGCTTGCGCAGCGTTCTCGGCGATTTCGATCGTATGACCCTCATCGCTGAGGATTTCTGACAACAGGGCACGGATGCCAAGTTCGTCGTCGACTACAAGAATTGTTGCCATGGATACCTACTATGCGGGATATTGCACTGCGCCAACTTCGGCCATTGCTGTCGCGAGTTTTGAAAAGGACAAGGAAACTTGTGCGCCGATCACGGGCAGGGCCTCATCTGCCTGCAGATGCAGGTTCGACAAACGGATGCGGGCGCCATGCTCATCAGCTATTTTCTTCACAACGGCCAAGCCCAGGCCGGTGCCTTTGGTCTTGGTCGTGACATAGGGTTCAAATGCACGCTTCAGCACTTTCTCGGCAAAACCATGACCGTTGTCGATGATTTGCAGGCGTAGCGCGAGCGGTGCACCGGCTTCAGTGTAAGCCTGCCGCGTGCGCACCAGCACTTGGCCGTCGCTGCGGTCCTGCACCGCGTCGAGCGAATTCTGCACCAGGTTGTGGATCACCTGGCGCAACTGGGTCGCGTCGCCACTGATCAGCGGAGGTGCCGGATCGAGCTCGGCGCGCAGGCGGCCACGCTCTTGGTCCTCGGCGTAAAGCGACAGCACGTCGGTCACCAACTCGTTCAGGTCCAGGGCTTTCAAGGTTGCCGAAGGCAGGCGGGCATAGTCGCGGAACTCGTTGACCAGCTGCTTCATCGACTGCACCTGGTTGACGATGGTGGCGACGGAACGAATCAGCATCGCCTGATCGGCACCTTCCAGCTTCGATTCGAGTTTGTGCTGCAGCCTCTCGGCTGAGAGCTGGATCGGCGTCAGCGGGTTCTTGATTTCATGCGCCAGGCGCCGGGCGACTTCGCTCCAGGCTGCTGAACGCTGGGCCGACACCACTTCGGAGATGTCATCGAAGACCATCAGCCGCGCGTCATCCGGCAACTGGGCGCCGCGGACCAGCAGGGTCAGCAAATCCTGGCCCGCCTCAAGCTGCAATTCGAGCGCATCCTGCCAATGGTCGCGCTCGCCGGCCTCGGGGCTGTATTGATCAAAACGCTGGCCCACGGCATCGGCGAAGGCGTGCAACTGCGGCACTTCATCAAGCCTGCGGCCCCGGTAGTCGGCCAGCGGCAGGCGCAGGATGCGGGTGGCGCCCGGATTGACAGTGACGATTTGTGCCTGGGCATTGAAGACGATCACGCCGGCGGTCAGGTTGTCCAGAATCGTCTGCAAATTCGTGCGTGCGCCTTCCAGATCAGCGACGCTGCGCTCGACCATCGCACGCGCTTCGGCCAGCTGTTGGGTCATGTCGGCAAACGACCTTGTCAGGCCGCCGAGCTCGTCGCGCGAGCTCAATACCGGTTTGGCAGAAAGATCGCCTTGCGCCACTTGTCGCACGCCATCAGCCAGTAACAGCAGCGGCCTTGCCAGTTGGTTGCCCAGCGTCACGGCCAGCAGCAGCGCACCGAACACGGCCAGAATCAGCACCAGCGTCAGCGTGCCGAGATACATGCGCCGCAGGCCATCGCGCTCGAGCGCGCGCTGCTGGTATTCGACGCTGGCCGTTTGCACAGCCAAGGCATTGATCAGCATGCCGGTCGGCACCCGCTGTGCCACCATCAGGAAGCGCTCACCCAGGCCACTGGTGCCCAGCCGCATCTCGGAATTGGGCAGCAAGGCCAGCGCGCGGATCATTGCCTTGCCTTGCAAGGCCTGGGCTTCGTCCTCCAGCCCTTCCAGGTGGCTGATGACGCCGGCGCTGCGGGCCTGGCGCAACTTGTCGGCAGCAGGTCGGTCGGGCGTCAGCGAGCTGGTGTCGCCGCCGACCGAAAGCAGGATCTGGCCATTGCCGCCGACCAGAGCGACAGTGCGTGCGCCGAGTTGATTGCGCAGACGCTCAAGTGCCAGTGGTTGCGGCACGGCAGAGGACTCGGACATGCGCTCGGCGGCATCGCGGGTCTTGCTTGCCAGGTCAGCGACCATGCCGTCAAGCGTGCCGCGGCCGAGGTTGAGGCCGGCGTCCAGCGCGCTGGCCAGGCGCACATCGAACCAGCTCTCGATGCTGCGGTTGACGAACTGGTAGGACACCGTGTAAATCATCACCCCCGGCATCACGCCGACCAGCGCAAAAATGCCCGCCAGCTTGAGCAGCAAGCGGCTGCCGAACTTGCCGCGCCTGACGCGCAGATACAGGCGCAGCCCGGCCATGCCGATCACCAGCACCAGGGCCAGGGCGACGGCAATATTGACCCAGAACAGCCAGACATAGTGGCGGTCGAAGAACCCGCGCTGGCCGGCGTTGATTGACAGCAGGAAGGCCAGCACACCGCCGATACCCGTTATCGCCACCAGCGAGATGACCCAGGCCCAACGAGCCTGCTTGTTCATGGCGTGATGGGACGCGAGCTGAAATCGCTGTTCAGCGACAAGCTGCGCTCGATGCTCAAGCCCCAGCCTTCGGGTGAGCCCAGGCCGATCTGCATCGGCCGCGGCAACTGGCTGGTGTCGAGCTTGAAGCTGAACTCGATGTAATGGCGGCCGTCTTCGAGTTCGCGGTTTTCAGCGATACGCCATTCCGAGACGCCGCGCAGCGCGGACAAAGCCTCGCTCAAGCTGGCGTAGCTCTGGTTCAGACCGCCGGTGCTGATCTTGTACTGGCGGGTCAACGGTTGCCATGCCAGCCGCCAAGTGCGGGTGGCGCGGGCTACCCTGGCATCGCGCCAGTACCAGCGGCCGCGCAGCAGCACCGCCTCAGCGGTGAAGTAGATCGGCACGCCTTTGAGCAAGGCATCTTCGGCCGCATGCGGTAACTCGAAACGGGTGCTGAAGCTCAGCTCCAGGCCTTCTTCGCTGCGGCTGCTGCTCAGCTGGATCAGCTCGACCCCTTCGGCATGCGATGCCGGGGCAAACAGCGCCAACAGCAACGCGAGCGCCAGCAGCCAGCGCAGCATGGCTGATTGCAAGGCATTGGCGGCGATGGCGGCAGGCTTGTTCAAGGCTTGGATTGGAATCAGGTTTTTTTGACCAGCAGCGCATAGTAGAAGCCATCGACCATCGACGGCGCTGCCGCTAGCTGATTGTCTGCGACAGGCAGCAAATGACCGGTCAGGCCGGCGACTTCAACCCCAAAGGCGTCCGCATGGCGTTGTAAAAATGCGTCGATCTGGCCTGAACCTTCGGTTTTGAAAATCGAGCAGGTGGCGTAAACCAGGCGTCCGCCTGGTTTCAGGGTCGGCCACAAGGCTTCAAGCAGGTCGGCCTGGATCTGCGCCAGGTTGCCGATGTCACCGGGCCGGCGCAGCCAGCGCACATCCGGGTGCCGGCGCACGATGCCCGAGGCGCTGCAGGGCGCGTCGAGCAGGATCGCGTCGAACTGCCGGCCGTCCCACCAGGCCGCAGGGTCGCGTGCATCGCCCGCTTGCAAGCGGGCCTGCTGCTGCAATCGGGTCAGGTTTTCCTGCACGCGCAGCAGGCGTTTTGCATCGCTGTCGAGCGCCAGCAGGTCGAGATCGGCGAGTTCGAGCAGATGCGCGGTTTTGCCGCCGGGCGCCGAGCAGGCATCGAGCACCCGCGCACCCGCAGCGATGGCCGGCAGGCCGGCCTGTGCGCCGACCAGCAAGGGCGCTGCCAACTGCGCCGCAGCATCCTGCACCGACACCTGCCCTTGGGCAAAGCCCGGCAAGGCCGTCACCGGCATGGCGCGCTCCAGCATGACCGCCTGTGGCGCCAGCGGCCCGACCTGACGCGCGGCTATCCCGGCTGCGGCGAGCCGCTCGACATAGGCGCTTGCTGTCCCATGTCGGGCATTGACGCGCAAGGTCATCGGCGGGTGTTCGTTGTTGGCCATCAGCATGGCCTGCCATTGCCCGGGCCAATCGGCTTTTGTGCGGTCGATCCACCAGGGCGGATGATTGAACCGGCCCTGTGGGTCGCGCAGCACGGCCTGCACGATGGCATCTCGTTCGCGGACGAAGCGCCGCAGGACCGCATTGACGAAGCCGGCACTGGCCGGCGCGCGTTTGCGCGCAGCGCTGACCGCCTGGTCCACCACCGTATGTTCGGCATAGATCGGCGCAGCGCTCGGCCAGAGCAAGGCCAGCGCGCTGATCAACAGGCTGTCGACTTTGGGCGGCGGGGCCTTCGGTGCCAGCAGCATTCTGGCCGCGCTTGCGCTGCCCAAGCCGCGCAGCACATGAAAGCTCAGGCTCTGGGTGGCCGGGCGCAGTTCGGCCGGAACGCGCGCCAACAACTCGGTCAGCGATTTGCCGTCGCGTACGCCCTGGACAGCATCGGCCACTTCGAGCAGCAAACGCTGCAGCGGTGGGGATTGGGTGGGCAGATGGGTAGACAAGGGCGCAGTGTAGGCCCGCGGCTGCACGGTCTTTGCAATCCGGCCACAATGGCAGCAGTTCAAGAACAGTGAGTCCCATCATGACCGGCGCCAAGCCCGACCACAAAACCAGCACAACAACCGCCACGGCAATCTTGCCCGCATCCGAAAGGATCCGCTACCGTCTTGTTAATGCCGGTTGTCGCCACCACGCGAATGACAATATTTCGGCCTTTGTCGAAGACGGCGAGCTCGACGAGTTGCAGGCCGAAGTCCAGATCAAGATGCAGGAGGTGCTGCGCGCGCTGGTGATCGATACCGACAGCGATCACAACACCCAGGAAACCGCCAAGCGCGTGGCCAAGATGTTCGTGCGCGAGGTCTTCAAGGGCCGCTATGTGCCGATGCCTTCGGTGACCGAATTCCCCAACGTGACAAGGCTCAACGAGCTGATGATCGTCGGGCCGATCACCGTGCGCAGCGCCTGCTCGCATCATCTCTGCCCGATCATGGGCCGGGTCTGGATCGGCTTGCTGCCCAACGAGCATTCGAACCTGATCGGCTTGTCCAAATACGCAAGGATCTGTGACTGGATCATGAGCCGGCCGCAGATCCAGGAGGAGGCGGTGACGATGCTGGCCAACGAGTTGCAAGAGCGTGTTCAGCCTGATGGCCTGGCCATCGTCATGGAAGCAGATCATTTCTGCATGCATTGGCGCGGTGTCAAGGACACCGAAACCAAGATGATCAACAGTGTGATGCGCGGGGCCTTCTTGAAGAACTCCAATCTGCGCCGTGAATTTCTATCGCTGATCAAGTCCAGCTGAACCCTACCGTCTTACCAGGAGTCAACCATGCTCGTCCGCCTGATGTATGCCAGCCGCGCCAACAGCCCGATCGGCGAAACCGAGCTTGCCGCAATTCTCAAGCAGTCGCGTGAGCACAACCCCGCCGAGGGGCTCACCGGTCTGCTTTGCTACACCGATGGCATCTTCATGCAGGTGCTCGAAGGTGGGCGCGATGCGGTCAATGCGCGCTACAACCAGATCGTTGCCGACCCGCGTCACAACCATGTGATCCTGCTCTGCTACGAAGAAATCGCCGAGCGTCAGTTCTCCGGCTGGGCGATGGGACAGGTCAACCTGCACCGGCTTAACCCGGCCCTGGTGCTGAAATATTCGGAAACCGGACGGCTCGACCCCTACACCATGGGTGGCACTGCGCTGTCGGCCTTGTTCCGTGAACTCGATTGCTCGGGTGCGATCGTCTGCAACTGAGCTGCAGTTTCAGAGTGAGCGGGCTTCGGTGAAACCGTAAATGCCGGCCAGGATGCGCGTCGGGAACTGTTGTGTGGCCTGGTTGTAATGCGCCACCGCTTGGTTGAAAACCTGGCGCGCAAAGGCGCGCTGGCGTTCGATCAACTTCAGCTCATCGACCAGCGCATCGATGTCGGCCTGCTCGCGCAATTCGGCCTGATGTTCAAGCAGCGACATCAAGCGGGCCAGCGCCGCAGCATGGACCGCGCTGGCCACGGCGAGGTTGGCCACCGGGTCGCCGGCATGGGGCTTGGCCCGTGCCGCCTGGGCCGCAGCTTGAGCATCGCTCTGCGCGCTCTCCAAAGCATCGAAGGTCGCCTGCTCGCTGGGTAGCAAGGGCCGCAACCTGGTCAGCAACTGGCTGCAGACGACGGCGCGCTCGCCCAGATGCTGATCGAGGTGGCCAAAGGCCTCACCGATGCCGTTGCGCAGTCGCATCAGGCGGTTGTAAGCGCCGATGCCCCAGAACAGCAGCATCGCTGCGATCAGCAAGGCGGTCGACGACAGGCGGCTCATTGCTGGCCCATGAATTCGGTATGGCCGCGTGCGCGCAACTCGCAGGCCGGGCAGCTGCCGCAGCCATAGCCCCAGGCATGGCGCTGATCGCGCTGGCCCAGATAGCAGGTATGGGTGCTCTCGATGATCAAGTCGTTGAGCGCCGTCCCGCCGAGCTGTTCGCTCAGGCGCCAGGTCTGCGCCTTGGTCAGGAACATCAGCGGCGTCTCGATCGTCATCGGCTGGTCCAGGCCAAGGCTCAACGCCACTTGCAAGGCCTTCAGCGTGTTGTCGCGGCAATCGGGGTAACCCGAGTAATCGGTTTCGCACATGCCGCCAACCAGCACCGACGCGCCGCGCCGGTAAGCCAGCGTCGCCGCGAAGCTGAGGAACAGCAGATTGCGTCCTGGCACGAAGGTGTTGGGCAGTCCATTGGCCTGCATCTCGATCGCCCGAGCTTCGGTCAGCGCGGTGTCGGACAACTGGCCCAGCAGGCTCAGGTCGAGCAGATGATCTTCACCAAGCTTTGGCGACCAGGCCGGGAACTGCGCGTGCAATTCACGCAGCACATCGAGCCTGCAATCGAGCTCGATCCGGTGCCGCTGGCCATAGTCGAAACCGATGGTCTCGACCTGCGCATAGCGCTCGAGCGCCCAGGCCAGGCAGGCGGTCGAATCCTGGCCGCCCGAGAACAGCACCAGCGCCTTGCGCTGGCTGGCAGCGTTCACTGGCGCACCTCGCCCTGACCGAACACGACCCATTTCATCGAGGTCAGCCCTTCCAGGCCCACCGGCCCGCGGGCATGCAGCTTGTCGGTCGAGATGCCGATCTCGGCGCCCAGGCCATATTCGAAGCCATCGGCAAAACGCGTGCTGGCATTGATCATCACCGAGGCTGAATCGACCTCACGCAGGAAGCGCATCGCGTTGCCATGGTTCGTCGTCAGGATCGCGTCGGTGTGGTGCGAGCCGTAGCGGTTGATATGGCTGATCGCCTCGTCGAGGCTGTCGACCACCTTGATGCTGATGATCGGCGCCAGGTATTCTTCGCTCCAGTCGGCTTCGGTCGCTGCCGCCAGCTTGGCGCCGGGCAAGGGCCCGAGCAGCGCCAGCGCACGCGGACAGCCACGCATCTCGACGTCCCTCGCTGCCAGCAGCGCGCCGATATGCGGCAGGAAATCCCCCGCCTGCTCGGCATGCACCAGCAGCGACTCGGTCGCGTTGCAGGGGCTGTATTTCTGCGTCTTGGCGTTCAGCACCACGGTCAAGGCCATCTGGAAATCGACTTCGGCGTCGATATAGCTGTGGCAATTGCCGTCCAGATGCTTGATCACGGGCACTTTGGCCTCGGCCATGATGCGGGTGATCAGGCTTTTGCCGCCGCGCGGAATGATCACATCGACATAGTCGGGCATCGTGATCAAGCGGCCCACTGCGGCGCGGTCGGTGGTATTGATCAATTGCACGGCCGTCGCCGGCAGGCCGGCCTCGGTGAGCGCCTGTCCGACCAGGGCCGCCAGCGCCAGGTTCGAATGCAAGGCTTCGGAGCCGCCGCGCAGGATGCAAGCATTGCCGCTCTTGATCGCCAAGGCTGCCGCTTCGATCGTCACATTCGGCCGGCTCTCGTAAATCATGCCGAAAACACCCAAGGGCACGCGCATCTGGCCGACGCTGATGCCGCTGGGGCGGCGCTTGACGCCAGTGATTTCGCCGACCGGATCAGGCATCGCGGCGATCTGCTCGCAGCCCAGCGCCACCGTGGCGAGTTCCTTGGCACCGAGCTTGAGTCGGTCGATCAGCGGTGCGTCCAGGCCAGCAGCGGCGGCAGCTTTCAAGTCCAGTCCATTGGCCTTGGCCAATGCCGGGCCGGATTCGCGCAAACGCCTTGCCAGCGCCAGCAAAGCCATGTCCTTGGCCGCAGTCGGCGCTGCTGCCATCGCTGCAGCGGCCTGCCTTGCGGCAGCGCCAAGGCCGTCGACATAGGCAAACAATTCTTTGTGGGATGCATTCATGCGGCTATTTTCACCGTTCCGCGTCGCCGTTCGAGTCGCGCAGCTCCAAGGGCTTGCGCCCCCAGGCCTGCAACTGCGGCAGCACCTGTTTTTTATCGCCCACAGCGACCACGATCAAGCGGGCCGGATCGAGGTGATTTCTGGCTGCCTTGAAGGCGCTGGCAGCGGTCACTGCGGCGAGCTTTTGCGGCAGCTTGACGATGCTGTCGGCGGGCAGACCCAGGGCCCAGTCGTTGCCATATTTGCCCACGACTGCCAGGTTGGTATCGAACAGCCCCGGCAGTGACAGCAACTGGGAGTTGCGCACGCGGGTCAGCTCGGCGGCGCCGATCGGCTGCCTGCGCATCGTCTCGATTTCCTTGAACATGTCGAGCAGCGCTGCGCCGGTGACATCGGTGCGCACCGATCCGCGTATGCCGAACTGTCCGCTGTCACGTCCCATCGCGTAGCCGGAGTAGATGCCGTAGGTATAGCCTTTGACTTCGCGCAGCTGGGTATTGATGCGCGAGGTGAACAGACCGCCAAGGGCCGCATTCATCACCTGGATCGAGGCGGCCTCCGGGTCATCTGCGCGCGGCCCGGCCGCAACGACGGCCAAGGCAGTCTGCGGCGCGCCGGCTTTATCCACCAGTAATAGTCGGGCGCTGCTGCTGCGCACCGGCGGCACTGGCTTTGCTGCAACTGCCTGGGCCGGTTGTGGCCAAGCGCCGAACAAGGTGTTTGCCAGCTCGCGCAACTCGGCCTCGGTGATGTCGCCGGCGACCACCAGCGCGGCCTGGTCAGGCCGGTAATTGGCCCGCCAGAAAGCTGCCAGCGCAGCGCTGTTGGTGGCCTGGATGGCGGCGGCATCGCCAAGCGCATTCAGGCCCAACGGATGCGCCGCACCGTAGACCGCCTGGTTGGCCATCACCGCCGCCAGCGCTGCCGGGTTTTCGCGCTGCTGTGCCAGCGCGGCCAGCCTGGCGCTCTTCTGGCGTTCGACCTCGGCCGGACTGAAGGCCGGGTGCAGCACGACATCGGCGAGCAGGCCCAGGCTCCGGGCGAAATTCGATTTCAGGCTGCTCAAGGAAACACGCGCTTCATCGCGCCCGGCACCGGTCGCCAACGAGGTGCCCAGGTTGGCGAGTTGATCGGCCAGCTGCTGCGAGCTGCGCGTCACTGTGCCTTCTTGCAGCATCGCCGCGGTGAAACTGGCCAGCCCGGCCTGGTCGGGTGCGTTGTCTGATTGTCCGGCGCGCAAGACCATGGCTGCGCTGACCAGTGGCAGGCCAGGCTTGGCGATATGGATTATGGTCAGTCCATTGGCCAGGGTGAAGCGCTTTCCGGCGGGCAGGATCAACGGAGCGGCCTTGCCGGCTTTGGGCGGCTTGTTGCGCCAGGCTTCGTCGGCATTCATGGCTTCGCGCTCTCCCTTGCCTGATGCCGCAGGGACAGGTGGCGTCGGCAATTCGGCGGCCAGCAATTTGTCTCCCGGCAGCGCATGCACGACGACGCGGCCATCCTTGCGCAGTTGCCTGGCCACCGCAGCGCTGACCGAAGCCGGCGTCACGGCCTGATAGCGGGCCAGATCCTTGTCGATGAAGCCGGGGTCGCCAGCCATCTGGTTGTAGTGGTTCAGCAGATCGGCCAGCGTGGTGAGCTTTTCCATGCGCCTCATCATCTCGGTCTCGATGGCGGTGCGGGCACGTTGCAGTTCCTCCAGCGTCGGCGGGGTCTTGGCCAGCTCGGCCAGTTCAGCATCGACCAGCGCCTCGATTTCGTCCAGCGATTTACCCGGACGCGCGATCACCTCGACCCCGAACACCGAACCCAGCGACAAGGATTCCTGCGCGACTTGCAGGCTTTGCGCCAACTCGCGTTCGTAGACCAGCTTTTTGTAGAGCCGGCTGGCCTTGCCGCCGCCGAGGATGTTGGCGGCCACATCGAGATCGGCGTCACCAGGCTGGAACATGGCCGGGGTGTGCCAGGCCAGATTCAGCCGCGCCAGCTCGACCTTGTCGCTGACTTTCACGCGCTGCTCGGCGCTGATCTGCGGTTGCGCCACCAGCACCTGCGGTACTGGCGCACCTGCCTTCAGCGCGCCGAAATATTTTTCGACCATTTGCCTGGCCTCGGCCGGCTTGAAATCGCCGGCCAGCACCAGCGTGGCATTGTTCGGTCGGTAATAGGTGCGAGCAAAGGCCTTCACGTCAGCCAGCTTGATTGACTGGATGTCGGCATGCGAGCCGATTACCGTTGCGCGGTAGGGATGACCCGGCGGGAACAGCGCCTGATAAACCGCTTCTTCGACGATGCCATAGGGCCGGTTCTCGACCGACTGGCGGCGTTCATTGCGCACCACATCCTGCTGGTTGGCCAGTGCGACGGAATCGACCCCGTCGATCATGTAGCCGAGCATGTCGGACTTGATCCACAGCCCCAGTTCGAGCTGATTCGAGGGCAGGGTGAAGAAGTAATTGGTGCGGTCGAAATTGGTCGAACCGTTCGAGTCAGTGCCGCCAGCAGCATCGATGATCTTGTCAGCCTCGCCGCGTGCGATATGTTTGCTGCCGGCAAACATCAAGTGCTCGAACAGATGGGCAAACCCGGTCTGGCCCGGCGCCTCATTGCGCGGCCCTGCATGCACCCAGAGGTTGAAGGCCACCAGCGGCAGGCGATGGTCCTCGACCAGGATCACCTCGAAGCCGTTGGCCAGCCGCAGCTTTTCATGTTTGACCGTCAGGCGTCCGTTGTCGGCAATGACGGCCCCGGCCGGGTTTGCTTTTGTCAGATCCGGCGTGACCGCCATGACGCCAACAGCGCATTGGGCCAGCAAGGCAAGGACGGCGAGTGATTTGCAGCGCATGAAGTTCTCTTTCGGGTTCGAGTCAGCGAACGGGCCTGATCGGCCGAGTTTCAGGGAAATGCTTCGAGTTTGCTCAACAGCCACAACCACAGCGGCGCGCTCAGCATGAACAGGATTGTGGAGAGGACGGTGGCCGCAGTCGTCTCGGCCTCCAGCGAACGGTAGCGCTGGGCAAAAATCAAGGCGTTGGTGCCGGTTGGCAAGGCGGCCATCATCACCACCACGTTGAGCGGCATGCCCGACAGACCCAGGCCCCAATGGGCCAGCACCAGCACCATGGCTGGAAACAGCAAGAGCTTCAGCGCGACTGTCCCGACGATGCCCTGCCAGACTTTGGGCCAGCCGTAATAGGCGATCGACATGCCGGTCAGCGTCAGGCACAAAGGCACCACGGCCCTGGCCAGCAATTGCAGCAACTCGTCGATGAAAGCCGGTGGACGCAGCCCCAGGGCATTGCAGAGCAGACCCGCGATGATTGGCAGCACGACCGGATGGACGACGGTATTGCGGACCGTCAGCATGAGGGTCTGCAGCAAACTGACACCACTTTGGGTGCGTGCGCGCTCTCTGGCCAGGTCGAGCTCGATCAGCGCGGTCAGCAGCGTCAGGATGGTCAAGGCATGCAAGCTCATCACCGTGACATGGACGGCCAAGCCGGCTTCACCGAACAGGCTGGCGGCCAGTGGAATGCCGACTTGCACCGTGTTGCCGAAGCTCGCCGTGATCGCCCGCACGCTCGGCACTGCGACGTCGATACGGCCCTTGCCGCGCCAGCGCTGCAGCGTATAGGCGCCGAGGATCAGCAGCAGTAGCGGCCCGAAGAATGCGTACAGCATGGCCCAGGGAAGACCCGCAAAGTCGACCCTGGAGGTGGTCCTGAACATCAGCGCCGGCACAAAGATATAAAAGGCCGCGCGGGACAAGACCCTCGCCGGATCGCCGCCGCTTGCGTCGGCATGACCGAGCCAGCGCATCCGGCCGACGAACCAGCCGATGGCGCCGACCAGGAAGATGTTCAGCAGTTTGGAAAAAATCAACCAGGACATGGCGCGTACGCCTTCAGGCTCAGGCGGCTTTCCTCACGACTTTCCTGGCTACCTTCTTGGCTGCCGGTTTGGCGGCGGTCTTGGCCGCTGGTCTGGCGGCAGCGGGCTTGGCACCAGGCTTCAAGGCGCGCGGCTCGAACTCGAACATCACCTTGCCCTCCTTCTTGTCGTAGGCGAGGAAGGCCTTGAACTTGCGCTTGGTCTTGTTGGAGATGAAGTTTTCCAGCAGATCAGTCTTGCCGCCGGCCAGCAGTTTTTGCATCTGCGCGGCCGCGACCGGTTGCTGCAGAATGATTTTGCCGCTCTTGAAATCGCAGGTAACGGTGGCACCGACCGCATGTTCGCAGACATAGTTGCCGCCATGCTCGTAGACATGGCCTTGGCATTTGGGGCAGGTGCCGAGCGAAGTCTGGGCGCTGAAGTCGACCGGTTCACCGTCATCGGCGGCCTTTCTGGCATCCTCGCCGAAGTCGAATTCGAGCTTCCAGTTGGCCAGCTCCTCGTCATAGACCAAGGCCAGTTCGGCACTGAATGGCCAGCCCGCTTTCGAGCGGAAACCTTCGAGCGGACCGATTTTCTTGTCGCGCAGGAATTGCTCGACTTCATGCAATTCGAAGCTGCGGCTGCCGGGGATCTTGCCGATCGAAAAGCCGCAGCCCTCGGCCGTAGCATCGTCGGCGGCTGCCGCGCCGGTTTTGCCCACGCAGGTGAAGCGCCGGTAGTTCTCCTTCACCACGCCGCCGCATTTGGGGCAGGGCGCTTTCAATGTTGCATAGTCGCCCGGGATCGTGTCCCTGTCATAGCCCTTGGCCTTTTGCACCAGCGAGGCGGTCATCGCAGCGATTTCAGCCATGAAGTCGTCGCGTTTCAAACGACCTTTTTCCATCTCGGAAAGCTTGAACTCCCAGTCGCCGGTCAGTTCGGGTTTGGTCAGATCCTTCACGTCCAGGCCGCGCAGCAGCGTCATCAACTGGAAGGCCTTGGCCGTCGGGATCAGCTCGCGGCCTTCACGCAGCATGTATTTCTCTGTCAGCAGACCTTCGATCGTGGCCGCGCGAG
>CANFIC010000062.1 GCA_947446685.1 Burkholderiales bacterium | reverse complement strand
TGCAGATAGGCCGGCACCAGCGCCCAGAGCATGCCGAAAATCGCTGCAGCGAGGACCAGCAAGGGCAGCAGCAGCGGCGCGGGCAAGACCGAGCCCAGGCCCAGCGCCAGCAAGGTGACGCCAAGGCCGCCAAAAGTCGCCTGGCCCTCGCCGCCGATATTGAACAGCCCCGCCTGATAGGCGACGGCGACGGCCAGCCCGGTGAAGATGAAGGTGGTGGCGTAATACAGCGTGTAGCCGATACCACGCGCGCTGCCCATGGCGCCCTGCAGCAACATGGCAAATGCCTGTTGCGGGCTCTGCCCGATCGCCAAGACGACCAGGCCGGTGACCAGCAGCGCGACGAACAGATTCCATAGCGGCAACAAACCGACGTCGATCCAGCGCGGCAGGGTTTGATTCATGCCGGCATCGCCTCCGCAGGCTGCGCCTGCTCGGGCAGGTCGACCTGCGCCGCCATCAGCAGGCCCAGCCTGGTTTCATCGCATGCGTCGATCGCCAACTCGCCGGTGATGCGCCCGCCATTCATCACGATCACCCGGTCAGCCAAGGTGAGTATTTCGTCGAGCTCGCTGCTGACCAGCAGGACCGCACAGCCGGCGTCGCGCAAGTCGCGCAGTTGCTGATGGATGAACTCGATCGCGCCGATGTCGACGCCGCGCGTCGGCTGGCCGACCAGCAGAACAATCGGCGACTGGGCAATTTCCCGCGCCAGGATCAGTTTTTGCTGATTACCCCCCGAAAATTTCGATGAGCCGAGTTCCACATCGCGCGGCCTGACATCAAAGCGCTGCTGCATCGCCGCGGTCTGCTCACGCATCAAAGGCTGATTCATGCTCAAACCGAACCGGCCGGTGCGCAACTGCGCCTGCTCGTGATAGCCGAGCGCCGCGGTTTCCCAGGCAGGGAAACCCATCACCATGCCGCAAGCCTGACGGTCCTCGGGCACATGGGCCAGTTTCAAATCCCGCGCGCGGGCAGGATCGAGCCAGGCGTCGGCGTCAAACTGGCTGCCGCCAAGCTGCAGACGGCCTTGCGTCGGCGCGAGCATGCCCGACAGGACTTCGAGCAATTCACTCTGGCCATTGCCCGACACACCGGCCAGACCGACGATTTCACCGGCGCGCAATTGCAGGCTGACATCGGCCAGCGTGGTGACCGCAGCGGCGTTGACCAGCTTCAGGCCTTGCGCCGATAGCCTGATCTCGCCGGGCGCCAAATTGCTTTGCTGACGACCCAGATTGACCTTGCGCCCGACCATCGCCTCGGCCAGATCTTCAGGGCTGGTGTCAGCGATGGCGCAGGTCTTCACGACCCGGCCGGCGCGCATCACCGTGACCGCATCGCACAAGCTCATCACTTCCTTCAGCTTGTGGGTGATCAGGATGATCGTTGTGCCCAGCGCTTTCAAGCGGCGCAAGGTCTCGAACAGCTGCAGCGTTTCCTGCGGCGTCAACACCGCCGTGGGCTCGTCGAGGATCAGGATCCTGGCACCACGGTAAAGGGCCTTGAGGATTTCCAGGCGCTGCAACTCGCCGACAGGCAGCTCGCTGACCAGCGCGTCGAGCCGCACCTGCAGGCCGGTCTCCTGCATCAGCTCGCCCAACTTCTGGCGCGTCTTGCGCGAGGCGGTCGGCAGGAAGAATCCGGGCTCGGCGCCGAGCATCACGTTGTCCAGGCAACTCAGCGTGTCGACCAGCATGAAATGCTGATGCACCAGCCCCAGCCCCAGGGCGATGGCCTGCTCCGAATTGGCGATCTGCACCGGGCGGCCAGAGACTTCGATATGACCCGAGTCAGCCTGGTAATAGCCGTAGAGAATGGCCATCAAGGTGCTTTTTCCGGCACCGTTTTCGCCCACCAGGCCATGCACGGTACCGGGCACAACGTCCAGGGTCACGCCGTCATTGGCCTGCACCGCACCGAAGCGCTTCGAGATGTTACAGAGTCGGACAGCGAAGTCAGTTGTCATTGTTGAAGACAGCCAGCCCCACAGCGATCAGTACTTGCAGGCGTTATCAGCCATGTAATCGGCAACCTTGATCTTGCCCGCGATGATGTCGGCCTTGATCGCGTCGACTTTGGCCTTCAAGGCCGGCGTGACTAGCTTGGCGTTGTACTGGTCCATTGCATAGTCGACGCCGTCTTCCTTGAGCCCCAGATTGCTGACCCCAGGCGTCCAGTTCTTCAACACCTTGAAGACCGCCACATCGACACGCTTGACCATCGAGGTCAGCATCGTGCCCGGTTGCAAATGGTTCTGATTGCTGTCGACGCCGATGGCCAACCGGCCCGCATCCTTGGCGGCCTGATAAACGCCCGCACCGGTACCGCCGGCAGCAGCAAACACCACGTCCGAGCCACGGGCGAACTGCGCCTTGGCCAATTCGCTGCCGCGTGTCGGATCATTCCATGAGCTTGAGGTCGTTCCGGTCATGTTCGAGAACACTTCGGCCTTAGGGTTCGTCGCTTTGACACCCTGTTCAAATCCGCATTGGAACTTGCGGATCAGCGGGATGTCCATGCCACCGACGAAGCTGACCTTGCCGGTCTTGCTCGACAGGATGGCCATCGCCCCGACCAGATAGCTGCCCTCATGTTCCTTGAATAGCAGCGACTGCACATTGGGCAGATTCACCACGCCGTCGATGATGACGAAATGGGTCTTGGGGAATTCCTTGGCCACCTGCTCAAGGGCTGAAGCCTGGGCAAAACCAACGCTGATGATCGGGCTGGCGCCGCGTTCGGCCATGCGCCGGATCGCCTGGACGCGCTGGGTGTCATTGCTGATTTCGAATTCCAGGTAGGGCTTGCCGCTCTCCTGCTTCCAGCGTTCGACACCCCGGTAAGCCGACTCGTTGAACGATTTGTCGAACTTGCCGCCCATGTCAAAAATCACCGCGGGTTGGGTCGTCTGAGCCTGAGCTGGCGTCAGGGCAATCGCCATGAACAGTGTCAAAGCGGCGCTGACAAATGATGGAAAAGCGATCATGGCGTTGAATGGATGACAGGTTGGAACTTGATCGGCAAAATCCGACCGCGGCGATATTGACCGGTTGCCAGTGTATCGACTGCCCGGCCCGCTGCCCCAAGGTTTGTCCGAATTGATCGCCTCGCCGCCATAGACAGCCATTGCAACCCACTAGCGTCAACTGCAGACGATGGGATGGGCCGCCAAAAAACTGCCGCCAGAGTCGGCTTCAGAATTGTCTTTAAATCACCGGCCTGCGGCCAGGACTGTCAGACCTTGCGTTCCACCACCCGCACGCCGTCCGTCACGCCAGAGGGCGGATAGACGATCACCTGGGCGCCGGGAAGCAAACCCTTGCGCACCCAGGCCACCTGGCTGTTGCGGGCTTCGAGTTCGACTTCGGTCAGCCTGGCTCGCCCACCTTCAAGCAGGAACACGCCGCGCTGGCCCGCAGCTCCTCCCGGCAGCGGGAACACCGCGCTGACCGGTACCAATAACGCACCTTCCTGGCTGCGTGTAATGATTTTCAAAGCGACCCGGAAGCCATCGCCGAGTTGCCTGCGCTGAGCCGCAGGACTGGTCAATTGGACGATCACGCGCACCCGCTGCTCCTCGACGCCAAGCGCCGAAATCTTCGTGAATGCACCGGGTTCGACCCGGCTGACCAGGCCTTCGAGCTTTTGCGGCCCGCCCCAGCGGTCGATCACGACCTTGCTGCCGGGACTCGCCTGCAAGGCGTCGCTGGTCAAGAGCTCAGCCACCAATTCGAGCCGGCTGATGTCGCCGATCTCGAGCAGCGGCACACCCAAGTTGACCACCGCTTCGCTGGCCTGTTGCAGACGCAAAACCAGCCCGGCAACGGGTGAGCGCAGCTCGAAGGCCTTGCCGCTGCCCTGGTTGATCAGTCCCTGGGCCGCGCGCGCCTGTGCCAGGCCATATTGGGCGACCTGTACTTCGGCAGCCGCAGCCGCCTGTTCCTGCGTAGCGGCCTGCAGATTCAACTGATCGGTCTCGACCTTGGCAGCGCCGACGAAACCCTGATGCGCCAGTTGCTCGTTGCGTGCCAGCTCGCGCCGCGCCTGCGCCGAGCCAACCCGCGCCAATTCGAGCCGGCTGCCTGCGGCACGCAGCATGGCTGCCGCAGCCGCCACGCGCGACCCCAGTTCGGCCTGGCTGCGCGCATCGATCAGCGGCGAGGCGGCAGGCAGGATGCGCCCGAGCAGCGCACCGACCGCGACGCCATCGCCTTCGCGCAAGCTTGGCCGCAACCACAAGCCGGCCAGCGGGGCCGAAACCAGATAGCGGTCGACCACCCGGGTCCTGCCGTCCTCCTCGACGCTGCTCTCGAAACGCCCCAAAGCCAGCAGCGCTGTTTCAACCGGCACCGGCCGCGGCGCAAAGGCCCAGACCAGCAAGCCGGCCAATGCCAGCGCCGCCCCGGCCAGCCCCAATTTGCTTCGCGTCTGCATCGCTCATTCCCTCGTTTTCAAGGCTGCCACCAGGTCGAGCCGATCGATCCGCCGGCGCACCACCAAGGCACTGGCCAGGCCCGCGGCGAACACCGCCAGCGCCGCCCAGGCATAGGTGCGGGGCTGAATCACAACCGGAAAGAAAAACTGATCCGATTTCAGCAGCCCGACGATCAGCTGCGTCAAGCCCCAGCCGAGCCAGAGCCCCAGTGGCACGGCGATCGCGATGCTCAAGGCCAACTCGCCGAGCAGCAAGGCCGAGACCTCGGCGCGGGTGAAACCGAGTACGCGCAGCGATGCCAACTCCCAGGCCCGCTCGGCCAGCGCGATGCGCGCGTTGTTGTAGACCACACCGACCGCGATGACGCTGGCAAATAGCGTCAGCAAGGTGCTCATGATCCGCACATTGCGCGCACTGATGTCCTGCATATTGCGCAGCAGAGTCGCCTTGCTGAAAGCGCCGACGACGCGCGGCAAGGACTTGCTTGCCAGCAGCAACGCAGGCTCGGCACCGCGTTCCAGCGAGAGCGAAAACTGTGTGCTGACATCGCCCTCGCCAAGCCAGGCATTCAGCGCACGGCGCTCGGCATAGATATTCAGGCCCATCATCTCGCGCGTCACAGCCTCCAGCGGCAGCAGCAGCACGCGCCGGCTTCCCTCGAGCAATTCGACCCGAATGAGGTCGCCAACGCGCAAGCCGAGCTTGTCGGCCAGGCGGTCAGTCAGCACCAGGCCGGCCGTGCCTGGCATTGTCTGGCGGCCCTCCACGTCGATGATGCGGCGCAGCTCAGGGCTGGCGGCATAACCCTGGATAACACCGCGCTCGCTCTGATGCCCGTTGACCAGTCGCACCGCCAGGTTGCGTCCGGACTCGACCGCCAGTACGCCGGGCAAGCGCTGCAATTCATGCCGGGCTGCATCGTCGCCGGCCTCGCCGAGCCACATGATCACGTCGCTGCGCATGGCCAGGTTGAACTGGGTGTCGACGATGTAGTCGATTGAATCGCGAAAGAAGTTGCCCATCACGACGATCGCCACCGCAGCCGCCACACCGCCGATCGACAGCGCAGTCCGCCATGGGCGACGCTCCATATTTCGCGCAATCATCCGCAAGGCGACCGATGCCTGGCCGCGCGACAAGCGCCTGACCAGCAGCTCGAGCAGCGAGCGCCGGAAGCGCCCCGGGGCGGCGGGCCGCATCGCTTCGGCGGGCGCCAATCTCACGGTGGCGGCGATCGCATTCAAGGTCCCGATGACTGCAGTGGCGATCGTGACGCCGGCACTGATCAGCACCAAGGCGGGCGCCACGCGGTGCTCGAAACGCTGGAACTGGAACAACTCGGCATAGAGCAGGGTCAGCTGCGCGCCGAGCCAGTCGCCCAATGCGATGCCCAAGGCCATGCCGATCAAGGTGATCAGCAGCACCAGTTTCAGGTAATGGGTGGCAATAATTCGGTTGGGGTAACCAAGCGCCTTCAGCGCCGCCACCTGCTCGCGCTGCGTCGCTACCAACCGCGACACCACCACGTTGAGTAAAAAGGCCGCCACGCCGAGAAAAATAGACGGCAACACGGTGCCGAGCACGCGTTGCTCATTGATTTCGTTGTCGAGCATCAGGTGCGATGGTTGGTCGACGCGCCCATGCGCTTCGCGTCCGCCGTAAGGAGCGAGCAAATCGGCCAGTCCGGCAATTACCGCCGTCTCGGACGCGCCGGGGGCGAGCTTGACGCTGACCCGGTTGAATGCACCACGCATGTCGTAGGCAGCTGCCAGCAACTCGCGATCGAGCCAGAACACGCCGAAGCCGCGCACATCGGGCATGCCGGCCATGCCGGCAAAAATGTATTCCGGCGACAGCGCCGTGCCGACCATGACCAGTTCACGCTGCCGGCCGTTGATCAGCGCCGACAGCCGCGCGCCGGGCTTGAGGCCATGGGCTTGGGCAAAGGCCTGCGAGATCAAAACTTCGATGACCGCCCCGCCGCTCTGATCCGGCACCAAGCTGCGTCCGCTGCGCAGCGTCACCAGGTTCATGCGCGGCGGCTGGCGCAGATCGAGTCCGATCATCTGGCCGATGAACGGGTCCGCCAGGCCGGCGATTTCGACCCTGACCACCTGTTCCATCGTCGTCTGCACATCGGCCACGCCGGGTAATTCAAGCATCTGCGCCTGCAAAGCCAGCGGCGCGCGCTTCAGACTGGCGAACAGGTCGGCAAAACGCCCTTCGGCGTAGAACTCATCGCGTGCACTGGCCAGCGAATCAACCGCCGACAAACTGGTGATGAAGCCAGCGATGCCGCTGGCCACCACCAAGGCAATCGTCAGGGCCTGGCTCCACATCAGGCGCAGGTCACGCAGCAGCTTGCGGTTCAGCGCTTTCATGTCGCGCTCACCATGACAACTCCGATGGCGCGAGCTTGTGTTGGTTGCTTTCGATCCGCTGCACCCCGCCGTCGCTGAGGTAGATGACGCGATCAGCCATCCCGGCAATTGCCGCGTTGTGGGTGATGACGACCGCGGTGGTGCCGAGTTCCTGGTTGATCCGGGCGATCACCTCCAGCACCAGCTTGCCGGTCTGATAGTCGAGCGCGCCGGTTGGTTCGTCGCAGAGCAGCAAGTCGGGCCGCTTGACGATGGCCCGCGCAATCGCCACCCGCTGCTGCTCGCCGCCCGACAGCTGAGCCGGAAAATGGTCCGCTCGCGGCAGCAAGCCAACCATCGCGATCGCCTCGTCGACTGGCATCGGGTCGGTCGCGATGTCGGTGACAAGTGCAATGTTCTCGCGCACGGTCAGGCTGGGAATCAGGTTGTAGAACTGGAATACAAAGCCGACATGCTCACGCCGGTAGCGGGTCAGCTCGGCTTCGCTGGCGCCGCTGAGCTGGTGCTCGGCAAAATGCAGCAGGCCGCTGCTCGGAACATCGAGTCCTCCGAGGATGTTCAACAAGGTCGACTTGCCACTGCCTGAAGGCCCCAGCAGAACGATGAATTCGCCGCGCGAAATCTGCAGGTCGACGCTTTTCAACGCATGGACGGCAGTCTCGCCTTCGCCATAGGTCTTGGTGATGGCTTTGGCCTTGAAGACAGGCAGGCGGCTCGCTATAGACATGCCCGAGCGTGGCAGCCTGCAAGCTCGACCACCTTGAGTAACAGCAAGCCATTTGAAGCGGCCCAACGGTATCGGCTATCCTCACAGCGCAATGTCAAGCCACAGCAACCCAGTGAACCCGCAGCGAAAAATGAATCTGTTCACCTGGCTGAGCGCCAAACTGGTCAAGCGCCAGCTACCGTTGACCGACAAACAGCGTGCGCTGGATCTGATCGCCGCCGTCGACGCCGGCGGCTTGCCCCTGAACCCAGCGAGAGTCAACGACATCGCGCGCAAATTGGGCCTGGAAGTTTCAACCAAGGCGCCGGTAGAACAGACGCTCGGACGGATCAGGGCCGCTTGCAAGCGGCTGTAACGGCCACCTCATGACCCGGCGCGGCGCAAGCCATTGGTTTACTGCGGCGCCAGACAGGTGACGCTGACGCCACCCACTTGAGCATCGGCAAGCGAACCCTGCGCTTTTAACGGCATATAATGAGAATCATTCTTGATTAGACTCCTGCATTCAGCTTCAAGCTGCCTGCCTCAACATGCAAACTACTGCCCCAGCCAGCCTCGCGCTGGCCAAGATTGGCCAGGCACTTGTGGTGCTTGGCGTCAACGCACCCAGCCACGCCCCCGAATGGGCCGCCTGGCTGGAGGAGATCGGTTTTTTGCCCGGCGAGGCGGTCAAGGTGATGGCACGCGGCCTGCCCGGCGCCGACCCCTTGGTGGTTCGCATCGGTCAATCGACTTTTGCATTGCGCCGCGCCGAAGCTGAATGCATTGCCGTCAGTCATCCGGCAGCCTGCCTTGCGTGAAGCAGTCATCCATGTGCACCGCGGCGGCCCTTTGGTGGCGTTGGTGGGCAACCCGAACTGCGGCAAGACCGCCCTTTTCAATCGCCTGACCGGCAGCCACCAGAAGGTCGCCAACTACGCCGGCGTGACCGTCGAACGCAAGGAAGGGCGTTTGCTCAGCGCTGCAGGCAAGACGCTGCGTCTGCTCGATCTGCCCGGCACCTACAGCCTGCATCCCCGCTCGCCCGATGAGCGAGTCACCTGCGACGTACTGGCCGGTCGTGCCCGCGGCGAAAAGCGCCCTGACCTGGTCGTCTGCGTGCTCGACGCAACCAATCTGCGCCGCAATTTGCGCCTGGTGCTGGCGGTCAAGCGCTTGGGCCTGCCCTGCATCGTCGTGCTGAACATGGCTGACCTGGCGGCCCGGCGCGGCCTGGTGCTGGACTCGACCGCCTTGTCGGCGGCGCTGGGGATGCCGGTCGTCAGAACAGTGGCCATCAAGGGCGAAGGCATCGAAGCATTGCGCGCCCTACTCGACCAGCGCGAGGTCTGGGCGCCGACAGGTGAATTGCTGCCGGCAGCAACGACCGCCGACCATGACCAGGTGCGGCAAATCCTGCAGTCGCTCGGACTCGACCAGCAAAGCCCGCAACTGCCCAGCGACCGCATCGACCGCGTGCTGCTGCATCCATGGATCGGCCCCTTGATCCTGCTGCTGGTGCTGTTCTTGCTGTTCCAGGCGGTATTTTCCTGGGCCGAAGCGCCGATGGAAGCGATCAAGTCTGGCATGGCCTGGCTTGGCAGCGCGACAGCCAATGCGCTGCCTGACAGCTGGCTGCGCAGTCTGTTGGTTGACGGCGTGATCGCCGGCGCCGGCAGCGTGCTGGCCTTCTTGCCGCAAATCCTGCTGCTGTTCTTTTTCATTCTGGTGCTCGAAGAGTCGGGGTACCTGCCGCGCGCCGCCTTTTTGCTCGATCGCTTGATGGGCAGCGTCGGCCTGTCGGGGCGCAGTTTCATCCCGCTGCTGTCGAGCTTTGCCTGCGCGATCCCGGGCATCATGGCGACGCGCAGCATTGCCAATCCGCGCGACCGCATGGTCACGATCATGATTGCACCGCTGATGACCTGCTCGGCCAGGCTGCCGGTCTACGCGCTGCTGATCGGCGCTTTCATTCCGCAGCAGCAGGTCTGGGGCGGCGTGATGCTGCAAGGGCTGGTGCTGTTGGGCCTTTATCTGGCGGGCATTGCCGGCGCCTTGGGCGTGGCCTGGTTCTTGAAGCAATTCACCAGCGGCAAACAGGTCAGGCCGCTGATGATGGAATTGCCCAGCTACCACTGGCCCGATCCGCGCAATGTGCTGATCGGACTCTGGCAACGTGCGGCGATCTTCATCAAGCGCGTCGGCGGCATCATCTTGCTGCTGACGCTGGCCTTGTGGGCGCTGGCCAGCTTTCCTGCCGCGCCGCCGGGGGCTAGCGGCCAGCCGATCGAGTACAGCATCGCCGGCATGCTCGGTCATGGTCTGGCGGTCTTGCTCGAGCCGATCGGCTTCAACTGGCAGATCAGCCTGGCCCTGGTGCCGGGTCTGGCGGCGCGTGAAGTGGCGATCAGCTCGCTCGGCACCGTCTACGCCTTGTCGGCCAATGCCAAGGACGCCGCGCAAGCCCTGACGCCCTTGATCGCGCAGAGCTGGAGCCTGCCAACCGCACTGTCGCTGCTCGCCTGGTTCGTTTTTGCGCCGCAATGCCTGGCCACCTTGGCGGCGGTGAGGCGCGAAACCGGCAGCATCAAGCTACCGCTGATCATGACCGCCTACCTATTCGGGCTGGCTTATCTGGCGGCTTTCATCACCTTCCGGGTCAGCAGCAGCTTACTGGGCTGAACGGCGCAGCCTTCTATGCGCGGCTCTGGCGCTGGGTACCCAGCCCAGGGTCGCCCAGCGCCGCCACATCAAGAGGCCGCGAATCCATTCATCCGCCGCATAGGCGATCCACAGACCGGTCAGGCCCAGGCCCAGGTGCACGCCAAGGAACCAGCTGCCTCCAGCCAGCACGATCAGCATCGATGCGGCGCCAGCCACCACCGGGAAGCGCGCATCACCGCAGGCACGCAGCGCATTGATGACCACCAAGTTGAAGGTGCGGCCCGGCTCCAGCAGCACGGTCAGCCACATCAGCCAACTGCCCAGCGCGATGATTTCTTCGTCCTGCGTGAACAGGCGCAGCAAGAAGGGTGCGGCCAGCGCGAACGCGGTCGAAACCAGCAGGCTCATGACCAGGCCGACAGCCAATGCGCGCCGCACCAGCCGGTGCGCAGCATGCAGATGACCGGCACCGATCATGTGGCCGACCATGATCTCGACCGCAAAGCCGGTTGCCAGCCCGAACAAGAGCACGCCATACATCAGCTGCGAGGCATAGGCCTGGGTCGCCAAGGCCTGCGCGCCGATCTGTCCTGCCACCGCCACGCTGACCATATAAGCCAGCCGGTAAGCGATGTTTTCGGCTGCACCCGGCAGACCGATATGCAGCATCGCAGCGAGTTCAAACCGCGGCAGCCGCCACCAATCCGACCATTGCGGCCGCAGGTCCAGCCGCCAGCGCCAGAGCAGCCAATGCATGGCCAGACCAATCGCACGGCTCAATGTCAAGGCCAAAGCAAAGCCCGGCAAACCCGCTGAGGGCATCAAGAGCAAAGCCAGCAGCAGAGTCACAAGTTGCATCACCACGATCACCAGCAAGGTATCGCGGGTGCGCATGTGCGCCCGCATCACGCTGGCCATCGAGGCATTCCAGGCGTCGAGCAGCATCGCCGGCGCCATCCATTGCAGCAAGGGCAGCGCCAGAGGCAGCACCGAATCCGGCGCGTTCATCGCCCGCAGCAAAGGCCCGGCGGCGAGCAGCGCCAGCAAAGCAGCGCTGCCGCCAAGCCAGCTGCTGGCACCCAGCGACGCGCGCGCCACTGCATCGGCCTGATCACGCCGCCCGCCACCCAGGCTCTGCGTCACCACCA
The DNA here is from genome assembly GCA_947446685.1 of Burkholderiales bacterium. Lineage (GTDB taxonomy): Bacteria > Pseudomonadota > Gammaproteobacteria > Burkholderiales > Burkholderiaceae_C > Paucibacter_A. The sequence continues at coordinate 2,360 of CANFIC010000062.1, read as the reverse complement.
CGCTGATGCCAGCGCCGATCAACCGAAACAGGATGAACAGCGTGGCCGACACATGATTGGCCAGTGCAAATGCGCCACCGCTGGCATCCGACAATCTCGCCGCCAACACCGTTCCGACCACGCCGATGCCGATGCCCAGCAACAGTTCAATGAACAAGGGCCAGGCGAGCGCGAACAAGCGCGGACGGCTTGTCGGCATCGAGCGGATGATCGGGCTCAGACCGGCAGCAGTCCGCGGCCGCGCAGCATCGGTTCGACTTGCGCATCACGGCCGCGGAAGTCGCGGAATGCCGCTCCGGGCTCGACGCTGTTGCCGCTGGAGTAAATGCAGCGCAGCAACCTGGCGGCCACATCCGCGTCGAATGGGCTGCCCGCCTCGACAAATGCGTCATAAGCATCGCAATCGAGCACCTCGGCCCACATGTAGACGTAATAACCCGCCGCATAGCCGCTGCTCGAGAACAGATGCTGGAAATGCGTCATCCGGTGGTTCATGCCGATCGCTGCGGGCAAGCCGTAAGCCGCCATCGTGGCGGCTTCGAACTCGACCACGGCCGGGCCGGTCTCGCTGTCGAGTGAATGGGCCGCCATATCGACCAGCGCGCTGGCCGTATAACGCACCGTCTCATAGCCCTGGTTGAACAACTCGGCGGCCTTGAGCTTGGCCAGCATCGCATCGGGAATCGGTGCACCGGTCAGGACATGGCGGGCATGCTTTTTCAGCAATTCGGGCTCGCTCATCCAATGCTCGAAGATCTGCGAAGGCAGTTCAACGAAGTCGCGCAGCACCTGCGTGCCCGACAGGCGCTGGAACTCGACATTCGACAGCAGACCATGCAGGCCATGGCCGAACTCATGGAACAGCGTACGCACCTCGTCGAAACCGAGCAAGGTCGCCTGGCCCGGCGCGGCCTTGGAAAAGTTGTTGTTGTTCAGGATCACCGGCAGGCTGATGCCGCCGTTGCGGGACTGCCAACGCAGCGCATTCATCCAGGCGCCGCTGCGTTTGGGCATGCGGGCGAAGTTGTCGTGCAGGAAGATGCCGCGCAGTTCGCCCTCCGCATTACGGACTTCGTAGACCTTGACATCCGGGTGATAGGCGGCCACCTCAGGCTGGGCGACGAAGTTCAGGCCGAACAAGCGCTGCGCGCAATCGAACAAGGCTGCAACCATCGCGTCAAGCGAGAAATAGGGTTTGACCAGGGCATCATCGAGGTCGTAGCGGGCCAGCCGTACTTTTTCGGCGTAATAGCGCCAGTCCCAGGCCTCGAGCGTGAAGCTGTGGCCCAACTGGTCCATCACCGCCTGCAACTCGGCTTGCTCAGCAGCGGCCGCCGCCTTGGCCGGTTCCCAGACGCGTCCAAGCAAGCCCAGCACCGCCTCGCGCGAACCGGCCATGGTGTCGGCCAGCGCATAGTCGGCAAAGCAGCCATGGCCATGCAGCCTGGCCTGCAGATGACGCAAACTCAGGATCTCCTGGGCGATGGCCTGGTTGTCGCTGGCGCCTGCGTTCTCGCCGCGGCTGGTCCAGGCGCGCCAGGCCTGCTCGCGCAGATCGCGGCGCTCGCTGAAGGTCAAAAAGGGCAGGATCGACGCGCGGGACAAGGTGATCAGATGGACATCCAGGCCGTTGTTCGAGGTGATTCCGCGGTCTTGCGCGGCCTGCCGCGCATTCGCGCGCAACTCATCGGGCAGACCCGCCAGGTCGGCCTCGCCGCGCAGCAGCAGTTGATAGCCGTTTTCATCCGCCAGCACATTCTGCGCAAAGCTGGTGTTCAGCTTGGCCAGCTTGGCCATCACCTCGGCATAGCTGGCCTGCTCGGCCGCGCCGAGCTTGGCGCCGGCACGGACAAAGTCCAAGTGCACGCGCTCGAGCAGTCGCAGGGCCTCGGGCGTCAGGTCCAGCGCCTGGCGCTGCTGATGCAGCGAGTCGATGCGCTGGAACAGCGGACCATGCATATAAACGGCGCTGCGATGCGCGGCCAAAGGTCCGGCCAGTTCGCGCTGCACCGCCTGCAACTGCGGCGATGTGGCCGAGGCGGTCAAGGTGTAGAACAAATGCTCGAGCCGGCCGGCCAGAGCGCCGCTGCGGTCGAAAGCCGCCAACGTGTTGTCGAAGGTCGGCGCTGAAGTCTGAGCTGCGATGGCATCGAGTTCAGCCATTTGCCCGGCCATAGCCGCAGCGAAGGCAGGGGCGAAATGAGCCGCTTCGATCTGCGCAAACGGTGGCAGGCCATAGGGGCCGTTCCAGTCCTGCAGCAGGGGGTTGTTTGAGTTCATGGATGACGATGCCTTTTGCGGCCGGAGCGGCCTTGCGAAAAAAAATGGCGCCTTCCGTTGAGGCGCCAGTCGGGATCGAT
>CANFIC010000061.1 GCA_947446685.1 Burkholderiales bacterium | reverse complement strand
GATTTCGACAAGCTGGTCAAGTACAACAGCTTGCTCGGTGTTCCTGCGCGGCGGGACTATGCCAATACAGTCGGCGAAAATTCTTTTACCAATATTGGCTGTGCAGGCTGCCATCGGCCCACCATGACCACCAGCGCCAACCACCCACTTGCGGAACTGCGCTCCCAGATCATTCATGCCTATACGGATTTGTTGTTGCACGACATGGGCGAAGGGTTGGCGGACAACTACGGCGAGGGAACGGCCAGCGGCGCCGAATGGCGTACCGCGCCGCTATGGGGCTTGGGGCATGCGGCAAGCGTCATGCTGGCCGACCAAAAGGCCAACGACCTCATCTCGCTGCGGCGCGACGCCAACGACATCAACCGCATCGGCTATTTGCACGACGGTCGCGCCCGCACGATTGAAGAGGCGATTCTCTGGCACGGCGGCGAGGCGCTGGCTTCCAGGCAGGCCTACGAGGCACTAAGCCTGCAAGCCAAGACCGACCTTCTTGCGTTTTTGAACAGCCTTTAGTGCAGAAGACCTTGCCCCCGGAAAACGTACCCTTTTCTGGTTCAATCCAGGCAAGTCCGCAGGGCATACATCAGCTCGATGGTCTTGGGTGAATATTCGGTCAAGGTCAATCGGTGCCACCGATATAGAGCTGCTTCAGCGACGGGTTGCGCCGCACGTCATCGGCAGTACCGGACAAGGCAATGCGCCCATGCTCCATCACATGGACTTGATCGGCCAGTTCGAGCGCGCGTTCGACATCCTGTTCGACGATCAGCATCGTCAGGCCTGCGGCGCGCAGTTCGGCCAGGGCGAGATACAAGCGATCCATCATCACTGGCGCCAGGCCAAGGCTGATTTCGTCGAACAGCACCAGCCGGGGTCGCGACATCAAGGCCCGCCCGATCGCCAGCATTTGCTGCTGTCCGCCCGACATCAAGGTGCCGCCGCTGGCACGACGCTGTTTCAGGTCGGGGAACAGCGAATAGACATGCGACAGGCGATCGGCGCGCTCTGCGGCGCTGACGCCGCGCGCGGCGATCAGCAGATTCTCTTCAACGCTCAAGGTCGCAAAAATCCGCCGCCCCTCCATGCATTGCGCCAGCCCCAATCGTGCGATCTGATGCGCCGGCGATTGGCTGTGATCGATGCCATCGATGCGAAGCATGCCCGCAGTCGGCTGAATCGCGCCGCCGATGACCTTGGCCAAGGTGGTCTTGCCGGCCCCGTTGCTGCCCAGAATCGCCACCACCTCGCCGGCGCGCATCCTCAGATTGACGCCCTTGAGCACAATCGCCTGACCATAGCCGGCATGGATGTCGCACAACTCCAGCAAGGGCGGCGCCGGCTCGCTCGCCCGACTTGGTTTTGCCAGCAGCGCGGCCAGACCGAGGCCCGGACCGCGGTCTTTGCCTGGCAGGGGCAGCTTGCGATCATGCGCCGTGCCCAGATAGACCACCGCCACTTCATCACTGGCCAGCACCTCGGACGTCGGTCCCGCCGCGAGGCTGCGACCGAAATTGATGACCAGCAGCCGGTCGCAGCATTCGCGTACGACGCGCAGCACATGTTCGACGACGATGATGCCTTCGACCTCGGTGCGGATCGCCTGGATCAACTCGATCAGCTCGCCGACCTCGGCATCCACCAACCCGGCGCCGACCTCGTCGAGCAGCAGGAGCTTGGGCGACAAGGCCAAGGCCCGCGCCACTTCGAGTCGCTTGCGGCGCATCAGCGGCAGCTCGCGCGCGCTCAGCTGGGCTGCGTCGGCCAGGCCGGTGCGTTCGAGGATGCGGTCGCAGGCAGCGTGAGCTTTTGCACTGGGTTCGAAGGCATGGAGTGAATAGCGGGCCGCCAACAGGTTTTCATGCACCGTCATGTCGAGAAACGGCCGCGGAATCTGCCAGGTGCGTCCGATGCCGCGCCGCGCAAGCTCGGCGGCCGGCCAGGCGCTGACATCCAGTCCATCGAACTCGATCCGGCCTTCGTCGGACTTCAGCGCGCCACCGAGCAAGCCGATCAGCGTCGACTTGCCAGCCCCGTTGGGCCCGATGATGCCCAGCACTTCGCCACGCGCCAGGGTCAATGAGACCTGCTCGATCGCCACCACCCCGGCATAACGCTTGACCAGGCCACTGGCCCGTAACAGCGGCTCGGTCGAAGCCATGGCTCGATCGTTCATTCCTGCCGCCCTCGATCCAGCAGGCGCCGACCCAGCCCGACCAGACCCTGTGGCGCGAAACGGATCACCACGATCAGGATCAAGCCCGTCAGGGCCAGATGCAAGGCCGGATAGTCAGCCAGCAACTCGCCAATTGCGACGACGAAAATAGCGCCGACGATGGGCCCGGCCCGCAGGCCCTGGCCACCGATGATGACGATCGCCAGCACGTTGACTGTCCATTGCAGTCCGAACATGCCATAAGGTTCGATCGCGCCGAGTTTGAGCCCCTGCAAGGCCCCGGCCATGCCCATCAGGAAACTCGCCACCACAAACACGATCAACTTGATGCGAAAAGTCCGCACACCGATCTGGGCGGCTGCATCCTCGTCATCACGCACCGCGCGCAGGAGAATCGAAAAGCGCGAACGCGTCAGCAGCGTCATCAAGGCGGTGGTCAGGCCCAGCAAGGCCAACGCGATCAGGTAGAGCTCGAACAATCCGGGCGGGTCCTGCGCCAGAAAAAGCCCGGTGGCGCCGCCCAAGCCGTTGTAGTTGATCATGAACATCCGCGTCGCCTCGGCCAGCGCCAATGTGCCAACCGTGAAATACAGACCCCGCATGCGGAACATTGCGCGCGACACCAAGGCCGCCAGCAAGGCCGCACCGAGTCCCGCCAGAGGCATGGCCAGCCCGATCGGCAGGCCGGCGAAGTTCATCAGGACGGTGAACCCATAAGCGCCGATGCCGAAGAAACAGGCCGTCCCGAGCGAGACCAGCCCGCCGTAGCCGGCCAAGAGATTCCAGGCTTCTGCCAGCGTGATGAGCAGCAGGATTCGAAAGCCGATCTCGAGCGGGTAGTCAGACAGCACCGGGGCAACAGCGGCCAGCAAGCCAAAGCCCAGCAACAACAGCAAGACATGGGCCCGCAGGGATGACAGGGCTGGCGCTGCCATCAGCGAACAGCCCTGCCGATGATGCCCTGCGGGCGCAAGGCCAGCGCGAGCAGGAACAGCAGCAGACCGATCAAGTCGCGGTAGCCATCGCCAAGGAACACCGCACCCAGGCTCTGCAGCAGACCCAGTGAAATTCCGGCGAGCAAGGTGCCGAAAATATTGCCGACGCCGCCCAGAACCACCACCGCAAAGCTGATCAACAAATAGCTCGAACCCGAGCTTGGTGTGAAAGAAAAAGCCGTGCCGAGCAGCACCCCGCCTACCGCGGCGCAAGCAGCGCCGAGCGCAAAGGTCAGGGCATGCACAAGCTTGACATCAACGCCCATGGCCGCTGCGGCTTCGGCATCGCTGGCACTGGCGCGCAGGTCGCGCCCGAAGGCTGTGCGCGAGATCAGCCAATGAACCAGCAGGACCAGCAACACAGAAACCGCGAAGCCGATCAGGTAGATCTCGGCTACCGTAATCGGCCCCAGGCTGACAGCCCGCGAGGCATAGGGCGTATCGATGGCCCGGGTGTCGGCATGAAAAGCCAGCAAATATAGATTCTGCAGAATCACCGAGACGCCAAACATCGTGATCATCGGCGCATCCAAACCCTTGCCTGCCAAGGGCGCGATCAGCAAGGCCTGAAACGGCAGGGCAATCAGCGCGACGATCAAGGCCACCAAGGGCAGGCCCAGGATCGGATCAATCCCCGCTTGCTGCAGCAGGAAATAGCCGAGATAGGCACCGCCGATCAGCAGCTCACCATGCGCCAGGTTCACCAACCGCATCACGCCCAGCGCGATCGACAGGCCCAGAGCCGTCAATGCAAACATGCCGCCGAGCAAAAAGCCCGCCGCCAGGCTGCTCGCTGCGCCATCCCAATTCGGCATCGCGGCAGTCGCTGCGTCAGTTGGCTGAAGGCAAGGGGAAGATCAACTTGCCGTTGGCACGGTTCTTCGGCCAGACCACCACCGATTTCCCGCCCTGCCATTGCATCAAGGTGATCGGGATGCGCGAGCTATTGCTGGCGTCGAATTTGACCGGACCGACCACATAGCTCCTGTCGGTCCTGCCTATCGCTGCATTGATCTTTTCACGGTCGAGGCTGGCAGCCGCCGCAATCGCGTCGAGCAGCACCTGGGCCGCGGCGTTGGAGTCGGCGATATGCTGGCTCTGCGACTGTTTGGTCTCGCTTTCGAAACGCTTGGCCAGGTCAGCAGCGCCGGGGTAGGGGAAGGTTGGATCCCAGTAGCCGCCGACCAGCACGCCATCGGCGAGCTTGCCCAGGGCCTGCGCAAACATCTCAGGTTCGGCGCCTTTTTCCATCACCAGCAATTTGGGTGTGAAGCCCGCCGAAGCCAGTTGTTTGCGGATGGCGATCGCTTGCGGCGGAATCGCATCGACCAGCACGATGTCGGCAGCAGCAGTCTTGGCCTGCCCGATCATCGAGGTGAATTGCTGTGTGTCGACCGGAAAGGAGCTCTGATGAACCACCTCGAAGCCGCCAGCCTTGGCTGCCGCCGGCCAGAGCTGGCCGCCCACCACCTGTCCATCCGGGCCGTTGTCAGCCAGGATGGCGATCTTCTTGTTGGTGTTCAAGCCCAGGTCGCTCATCATCCGAAAGCCTGCTGTCGCCAGGTCGCTTTCGTCAAAAAATATCGCCCAGGCATAGCGCCATTTGCGCACCGATTTGAACGCCATCAGCGGATCGCATCCGGCCACGATGGGCACTTTGCGCCGCTCGGCGACCAGGGCGCCCGCATTCACCAGGGCCGGCGTGCATGAGCCAAGCATCGCCACCACCTTGTCACGCGACAGCAGGGTCTCGGTATTGCTGGCCGTGACATTCGGATCGGTCTTGTCATCGCGAATGATCAGCCGGACGGGCAATTTCTTGCCGTCGATGGCGATCCCGCCCGCCGCGTTGACATCCTTGACGGCGGTCTCATAGCCCCACTTCTGGTACATGCCGAAACCCGCCAGCGGCCCCGACAGCGGCAGCGACGCGCCAATGACAATTTCTCCGGCAGCTGCAGCCGGCCCGAAGCTCAGTGCGGCGGCAAGGAAGGCCAGCGCCAGATGTGATTTGATCTTCATGACAGTCTCCACTCGCAATCGTTGATCGGGGCAGCAAATCACGCCAGCTTGAAAATCCGTTCGGCGTTGCCCGAATAGATCTTGGCCCGCTGGACTTCGCTGATCTCCACCGTGTCGAGGAATCTCACGCCCTCCTCGACGCTCTCATAGGGATAGTCGGCGGCGAACATGATGCGGTCCTCGCCCAGCACCTCCAGGCTCAGCCGCAACGCTGGCCCCGACATCACGCCGGCCGTGGTGATGACGAAGTTGTCGAGAAAGTACTCGCTCGGCAATTTCTTCATCTTCTTGACCGCGCCGATCTTCACCTGCAGCAAGTAGCGGTTGTCGATGCGCTGCAACCAGAACGGCAGGCCTTCGCCCATATGGCCGAGCACGATCTTCAGGCGCGGGAATTCGTCGAACAGGCCGCACATGATCAAGCGCATCGCGTGCAGACTGGTCTCGACCGCGAAGCCGAAACCGGCGAAATAAAGGCCGTAATCGAGGAACGGCGAGACCATGCCCGGCGAGGGCTCGCGCGGATGCAGATAGAGCGGCAGATCGAGCGCCTGCGCGGCCTCGAAGATCGGCCAGTATTTGCGATCGTCGAGGTATTCGCCCATCGTGTGCGAGTTGATCAAAAAGCCCTTCATCCCCAGGCCGCTGGCTCGGTGAAGTTCCAGCGCAGCACCCGCCGGGTATTGCGGCGCCACAGCGGCCAGGGCGGCGAAGCGGGTCGGATGTGCCAGCACGGCAGCAGCGAGTTGATCATTGGCATCCTTGGCCAAGCGGGTCGCAGTCACCGCGTCGAAAGCCTGCACTCCCGGCGAGGTGATCGAGAGCACGGCCATGTCGATCCCGTCGGCATCCATCTGTGCGATGCGGCCGGCGCCGATGTCGACCAACCTCGAATGCACCAGTCTGGCACCCGGGTCATCGCCGAGGATGGTCTGCCCCATCATGCGGAAGCCCGGCTCGACGAACTTGCTCGCCAACACCTTCTTCCATTCCTGGGCAATCTCTTCGGTAACGAAGGCCTCTTCAACTGCAATTCGTTTCATTCCTGTTCCTCTTCCTGGTTTAAAAATGACCTTGGCCTGGCATCACCAGACGCCGATCTCGACGCCACCGGGTTCGGTCCGATGCCGGGTCCAATCTTCGACTTGGGCATCCGCCATGGTTGTCCGTTGGCGTCTACCGGTATGCCAGGCTGTCAAGCGCTCCAGCAGCTCGGCCCGGACCGATGCATGGGCCGGCGCAAGCCCCAGGTCGACCAGCTCTTGCGGGTCGTCCTGCAGATCGAAAAGCTGCGGCGCGAAGCCGACATAACGGATCAATTTCCATCGCTCGGTGCAGACCATCTCGGCCCGCGCCTGGTTGACGCCAAGCCCGAGGGCCGCGCGTGCGCCATAGAAGGCGTAGTCCAGCTCGGAAAATGCTGCCTCGCGCTGGCCCGATGCCTGCCCGCGCAAATGGGGCAAGAGCGACTTGCCTTCCAGCCACTGCGCATCGGCCGGCGCACCGACCGCTTCGACAAAGGTCGGCAGCAGATCGATCGCTTCGACCAGGTCGTCCACCACCTGGCCACGCCGCTGCGCCGCAGGGTCGACGATGATCAGCGGCACGCCTGCGCTGGGCTCGTAGAACATTTCCTTTTCGCCCAGCCAATGGTCGCCGAGCAGGTCGCCATGGTCGCTGGTGAAAACGATCAGCGTGTCGTCGAGCCGACCCGCCGCTTTCAAGGATTCGATCAAGCGGCCCAGATTGTCATCAATCTGCTTGACCAGTCCCATATAGCTGGGGATGACCGCCTGCCTGACTTCATCACGCGAAAACGCCTGGCTCTCCGCATGGTTGCGAAAGGCCCGGTAGACCGGGTGCTTGTCGTCGCGTTCGGCCAGGCTGCGCTGGGCAGGCAGGATGTCGTCGCCGCCATAGGCCTGGTGGTAAGGCGCTGGCGCGATATAGGGCCAATGCGGCTTGATGTAGGAAAGGTGCAGACACCAGGGCGCTTCGCCTTGCGCGCGGATGAAGTCGATGGCGGTATCGGTCGCCCAGGCGGTTTCCGAATGCCGCTCCTCGACCCGCGCAGCCAGACCTGAATTGCGCAGCTTCCAGCCGCTTTGCAACTGGCCCGCCGCATCGACGCCGGAATTGGCAAACTCATGCCAGGCGTTGACCGCCTGATAGCCACTGCGGCGCAAATAGTCGTTGTAGACATAGCTGCGCTGCTTCAGCCCGGCATCAAGCACCACGCCGTCATGACGCGCATAGGGCTCGAACCCCCCTTGAGACAGCAGCAGGCCCTGCGGGCTGAGCGGGTCGATGCCCAGCCGGTTCATGCCAGCGCTGTCGCCGACGACATGGGTCTTGCCGATGACTGCCGTTCGCAGCCCGGCCTTGCGCATGTAATCGCCCATGGTCGGAATCTGCACCGACAGCGGGACGAAATTCCAGGTCGACCCATGGCTCGCCACATAGCGCCCGGTGTAGGTGGACATGCGCGAAGGGCCGCAGACCGTCCCCTGCACATAGCAGCGATTGAAGCGAGTACCGCTTGCGGCCAAGGCATCGATATGCGGAGTCTTCAGCGTCGGATGCCCGTAGCAGCCGAGATAGTCGCGCCGCAACTGATCGCACATGATGAAGAGAATATTGCGCGCTCGCCGCGGCCCGGTCTGGGGCGGCTCGCTGATTGCAGGTCGGCTCGCCGTCACCACTCAATCGATCCTGATTTTTGCTGCCCTGGCCACCTCGGCCCAACGGATTAATTCGCTGTCGATCAGGGCTGAAAACTCGGCGGAACTTCCCGGCGCAGCCTCGGCGCCGAGCTTGACCATCGTCTCCTTGACCTGCTCGTTGGCCAGCGCCCTGGACAAGGCAATATTCAAGCGCGCGATGACCTCGCCCGGGGTGCCGTTCTTGACCAGGATGCCTTGCCAGTCCCGCACAGCCAGACCAGGGAAGCCCTGCTCAGCCACCGTAGGCACATCGGGCAAGGTTGGCAGGCGTCGCTCGGAGGCTACCGCCAGCGCTTTCAGCTTGCCGCCCTGAATGCCGGGAATGGCCGATGGCACAGCCAGGAACATATAGACATGCAGCCCGGCCATCAAATTGACGACCGGCGGGCTCGCGGGATAAGGCACATGGATCGCATCGGTCTGGGTCTGAGCCGCGAACAATGCCGCGATCAAATGGGCCGGCGTGCCATTGCCCCCGGTGGCATAGGACAGCTCGCCGGGTTTGCTCTTCAACAGTGCCACCAGGTCCTTGGTCGAAGCCAGATTGAGCGCAGCCGGGACGACCAGGGCGTTGTAGGACCAGGCGGTCTGGCCGATCGCGGTGAAGTCCTTTTTCAAATCGTAGGGCACCTTGGCATAGATGGCCGGCGCTACCGTCATCGGCATGAACATCGTCATCAGCGTGTAGCCGTCGGCTGGTGCTTGCAGCACCGCCAATGCGCCCACAGTGCCGGTGGCACCGGGTTTGTTTTCGACGAAAACCGTCTGCTTCAGGTCCTCGCCCATCTTGCTGGCCACCAGGCGCGAAATGATGTCGATCGGCGTACCGACCGGCGTCGGCACCAGCAGCTTGATCGGCTTGCTGGGGAAGGTCTGAGCCCAAGCTCCCGAAGCGCAAACAAGCAGTCCGGCGGCGAGCATGGCCAGCCGCTTCAGAACCCAGCCATCAAGCGGCCGATTGCCATGCTGGACTAATTTCTTCTGCATTGTTGACCTCTTCACGGTTGGTTGATCAGTAAACAAGACCTGCGCGGTATTGCTTGCCTGGGGGCTTGCTTGGGGGAATGACTTCATCGCAATGAAGCAATGACTTCGGCTTCATAGGACAGTGCCTTGTGCACGCTGGCGCGCTGCTGCATCCTGGCAAAATGCGCGCTGCAATGCTTGAAGCCCGACAGATCCAGATTGAACTGGATGCCGCGCCGGAAGCACCAGAAGAAATAGGCATCTGCCGCGCTGAACTTGTCGAAGAACCAGTCCCGGCCCGCGAGCATGTCGTCGGCAATCTGGTAGTTTTCAAACAGCTTCTTGCGGGCACAGCGGCGCACGCTTTCTTCCGAACCCGGCAGATCGCAAAACTGCTCCGGGCGCGCGTTTGGCGTCAGCGCCGGGTGGATCCCGCTGGCACACCAGGCCATGAATGAAATCGCCTTGATTTCTTCCAGCGGGTCTGCGGGCAGCAGTCCGGCCTGGGGGAAAGCTCTCGCCACCCAGATCTGGATCGCAACGTTCTCGGTCAAGGCAAAGCCATCGATCAACAGCACCGGCACCCTGTGCTTCGGATTGATCTTCAGGTACGCCGGTTCCAGCTGCTGGCCCTTGCCCAGATTGACATCGATGACCTCAAAGTCTGCGCCCGCCTCGGTCAGCGTCAGGTAGGGCACCAACGAACAGGCTCCCGGTGCGTAATAGAGTGAAAGGTGCAAGAGTGTCTCCTCGGATTTGTTCTCGGCAACTTGGCTCGGCTGGCTATTTGCCTAAGCGCGAGGATACACAGGAGCACGCTTCTCGAGCCTGGCCTGAATACCCTCGGTTTTATCGGCGCTTGCAAACAAGAGCTGGAAGGATTTGCGCTCGAACTGCAAGCCCTGCTCAAGCGGCAGGTTCATGCCGGTCAGGATCGCTTCCTTGATGAACTGCAACGCCTGTTGCGGCCCCTGCGCCATCTGCAAAGCCAATTCGAGCGCGCGGGCTTCGACCTGCTCGTCGGGCACGACTTCGCTGAGCAGGCCCATGGCCAGCGCCTCGGCGGCCTTGATCGGCGCGCCGATCAGCATCAACTTCATCGCGCGGAACTTGCCCACCGCAAGCGTCAGCCGCTGGGTTGCGCCGCCGCCTGGCATCAAACCGATCAGGACTTCGGGCTGGCCAAAACGGGCCGACTCACCCGCGATGATCAGGTCCGCATGCATCGCCAGTTCGCAGCCGCCTCCCAGCGCATGGCCACGCACTGCAGCAATCACCGGCTTGCGGCATTGGCTGATCGCGGACCAGAGCCGGTCCATCCTGCGCTCGATGATTTCGGGCGGCGTCGCGTCGACATACTCATTCAGGTCAGCGCCGGCACAAAAAGCCCGCTCACCGCCGGCCAGGATGATGCAGCGCACTGAAGCATCGGCTTCCAGCCGGGCGAAGGCTTGGGCCAACTCCTGGCGCAAAGCCAGGTTCAGTGCATTCAGTACCGCCGGCCGATCCAGGCGCAACAAGGCGACGCCATCAGCGGGTCTTGTTTCGTTCAGGCAAGAAGCCATCAACGGCCTGCCCCGAAGACGGCGGGACGCTTTTCAAAAAACGCTGCGATCGCTTCACTGTGGTCAGGCAGATGGTGGGCCAGCCCCTGGAAGCGACCGGCAGCGTCCAGGGCCTCGTCCAAGGTCCCGGTACGCGCTTGCTGCAACAACTGCTTGGTCCAGCGCAGCACTTGCGGCGGGTTGGCTGCAATCCTTGCGGCCAGCGCCAGCGCGGTATCGATCAAGGCCTCGGGCGCTACGACGCGCGACACCAGACCGATGCGCAAGGCTTCGGCCGCATCGATGGCGTCGCCGGTCAGCGCCATCTCAGCCGCCATCGAAGCCCCGATCGTGCGCGGCAACAGCCAGCAGCCGCCGTCTCCCGGCACGATACCGACCTTGACGAAACTCTCGGCAAACTTTGCGTTGCTGGCCGCGATGCGAATGTCGCACATCGTCGCCAGGTCATTGCCGGCACCGATGGCCGCGCCATTGATCGCCGCGATGATAGGCAGTTGCAACTTGGCAAAGGCGCGCGGGATGCGCTGTATGCCTTGCCGGTAGCGCAAGGTGATCTCCTCGGCGCTGCCGGCAAACATGCCGCTGCGGTCGCGCATCTCGGCGATATTGCCGCCGGCGCAGAACGATTTGCCACTGCCGGTCAGCACCGCAACGCGCAGGCTCAGGTCTTCGTTCAAGCGCTCGAACAGGGTCTCGAAAGCGCTGAACATGTCCTCGCCGGAGAGCGCGTTGTGGACGCTCGCGCGGTTCAGCGTCAGCAGCGCGATCGGACCGCGCTGCTCGAACAGGATCGGATCATCTGGGTTCATGGCCGGCTCCTCAAACCCGCTCAAGCGCGACTGCAATGCCCTGGCCAACGCCGATGCACATCGTGCACAAGGCGCGCCTGGCACCAAGGCGCTGCATCTGCCGCACCGCGGTCAGCAGCAAACGCACCCCCGACGCGCCGAGCGGATGGCCCAGCGCGATCGCCCCGCCATACCGGTTCACATGTTCGCCATCGTCAGGCAAACCCAGGCCGCGCAACACCGCCAGCCCCTGCGCTGCAAAGGCTTCGTTGAGTTCGATGACGTCGAAGTCGGCAATCGACAAACCGGTCTGCGCCAGCAGTCGTTGGGTTGCCGGTAGCGGACCTATGCCCATCACGCGCGGCGCCACGCCTGCGCTGGCGATGCCGATCACGCGCGCCAGCGGCGTCAAGCCCTGGCTGGCCGCGACGGTTTCGCTGGCCACCAGCAAGGCCGCAGCGCCATCATTGACGCCCGACGAATTACCCGCAGTCACCGTGCCGCCATTGCGGAAACTGGGCTTCAACCCAGCCAGCGTTTCCAGCGAAGTCAGGCGCGGATGCTCGTCGGTATCAAAGGCTGAGGTCTCGCCCTTCTTTCGGCCCGGCACCTGCACTGCGACGATCTCGTCCTTGAAGATGCCATCGGCAATGGCCTGTGCAGCGCGCTGCTGGCTGCGCCAGGCGAAAGCGTCCTGATCGACACGCGAAATGCCATGGTCGGTCGCCACATTTTCGGCCGTCTCGCCCATCGCATCGACGCCATGGAGGCGCTTCATCTCGGGGTTGACGAAGCGCCAGCCTATCGTCGTGTCGTGGATTTCGGCATGACGCGAAAAGGCCGAAGTCGCCTTGGGCATCACGAAAGGTGCACGGCTCATGCTCTCGACCCCGCCGGCGATCGCCAACCCGATCTGTCCGCAATGGATCGCGCGCGCCGCGCTCGCCAAGGCTTCAAGACCCGAGCCGCAGAGTCGGTTGACCGTCGCAGCCCCGGCCGTGACCGGCAAGCCGGCCAGCAGCGAAGCCATCCGCGCGACATTGCGGTTGTCTTCGCCGGCCTGGTTGACGCAGCCGTAATAGACCTCTTCGAGCAAACCCCAGTCAAGCGTCGGATGGCGATCGATCAAGGCCTTCAAAGGCAAGGCGCCGAGGTCGTCGGTCCGCACGCCAGAGAGCGCACCGCCGAAGCGTCCGATCGGCGTGCGGATGCCGTCGCAGATGAAAGCCTGTTCCATCAAAGCCCCAGCACTCGCTCGGCATTGCCGTGCATGATTTTTTCCATCACTTCGTCCTTGTAGCCGAGCTCGCTCCACTCGCGCAGGATGCGTTCGTAAGGCAGGCTGGGATAGTCGCTGCCGAACATGATCTTGTCCTGCAGACGGCCGCGGATGTCGACCTTCAGATTGCCCGGGAAATGCTTCGGCGCCCAGCCCGACATCTCCCAATAGACATTGCCCTTGTGCAGCGCGACTGCGGTGCTTTCGTCGACCCAGGGCCAGCCCGGATGCGCCATCAGGATGGTCAGATTCGGGAAATCGGCAGCCAGGTCGTCGATATGCGAAGGATGGGCATGGCGCACCCTGGCGCCGTTGCCGCCCGGCATACCGGCGCCCATGCCGGTGGTGCCGACATCGATCATCACCGCAGCGCCGAGTGCATTGATCTCCTCGAACAGCGGGTAATGGCGCCGATCGTTGACCGCGAAATGCTGCATGATCGGATGGAAGTGAAAGCCGATGAAGCCCAGCTCATTGACGGCCTTCTTGACCTGGCGAATCGCGATTTCGCCCTTGGCGGGTTCGACCGCACCCCAGCATTGAATGACCCGCTCGGGATGACGTTGCCACATGCCATGCACATATTCGTTGGTGCAAGGTGGCGTGGCCACCGTGGTCTCGAGGTCGAGCGCAACCAGGCAGGCTTCGACGCCCGCGCTGGTGAATTCAGCGATGACTTCTTCTTCGCTTTTGGCAACCCAGTCGCGTTTCCAATAGGTGGCCAGGGCCTCGGGATATGGCCCTTGGGAATCGATCCAGGTCTGGGTGCCTGGATAGCAGTGCAGGTCGATGATGCGCATGGAAATCTTTCTTGTCAGGGAATTGGTTCAGGAATTTTCTGCGGCCAGCTGTGCCGTGATGCGTTCGCCCAGGGCTTTCTTCGAGACCTTGCCGAAGGTCGAAACCGGGAATTCGCTGACCGTCTCGAGCCTCTCGGGCAGCTTGAATTTGGCGATCTCCTTGGTCAGCATGAAGTCGACCAATTGTTTCAGCGTCAAGGTCTGCCCTTGCCTGAGGACCACATAAGCGCAGGTCTTCTCACCCATGGCGGCATCGGGCATCGGCACACAGGCCACGTCCTGCACCGAGGGGTGCATCAAGATCAGGTTCTCGATCTCTTCGGCGCTGATTTTTTCACCGCCGCGGTTGATCAGATCCTTCTTGCGGCCGGCAACCACATAGTTGCCGGAGGGGTGCTGCATCATCAGGTCGCCCGAGCGGTAAAAGCCGTCGGCAGTGAACTGGCGTGCGTTGTACTCAGGCACGCCGAAATAGCCACGCAGCGTGTAAGGGCCACGGCAGGTCAGCTCGCCAACTTCGCCGAACGCGACTTCGCGGCCCTCTTCATCGACCAGCCTGACTTCGTCGTCCTCGCAAACCGGGCGCCCGCAGGTTTCGAGCTTCACGTCTTCCGGATCGTCAGCCCGGACAAACATCAGCAGGCCTTCCGACATGCCGAAGTTCTCCTGCACGAAGGCGCTCGGTATCAGCTGGCGGGTCAGCAATCTGGCTT
>CANFIC010000060.1 GCA_947446685.1 Burkholderiales bacterium | reverse complement strand
CGTTGCAGCAGTTTCCGAAACATTCGTCGTAGTAGCAGCCTCAGGTGTAACAGCAACCGCCGCGGCAATTGCCGCAGTCGCCGCAGCTTGAGCGCCGATGGCCGCGGTCGCAACCGCAGCAACCGCCGATGTACCAGCAGTGACTGTCGAAACCGCTGCCGGCATCTCCTGAGTCAGGACACCCGCCTGCAGCATGGCGGCAAAAATTGCCGCTTGCTCAGCCTCAGGCTCCGGAAGCATTTGCCGTTTTGCCGTTTTTCGTGCAGTTCCAGCCAATTTTTCGGCCGCATCATCGCCAGGCAAATGCTGCGCCAGCGTCGCCTCGAAGGCCCCCGGCTCGTCGTTCGCAGCCATGGCAATGGCCACCGCAGCAGCATTGCCTGCCGGGCTCGCAGCCGATGAAGTACTGCCGACGCTGGATTGCGGCGACAGCATTGAAATCAGGTTGTTTTGAATATTTATCACGGGATTACCATTTTACCTGCAACCGGAGACGCAAGTAATGTGCCAGATCCAGAAAATTAGGCCATCTAACGCGACAAACGCGAATTGATCACTTCCTCGACTTCTCGATCGGCCCGCCGTTCCACCGCAAGTCGCTGCTCTCGCAACTCCTTGTCGAGCATCTTCTGCAGAATGGTCGAGCGGTGCTGCACCTGGATCAAGGCGCGCTGCAATGCCTGGCAGCGCTCGCCTTGCTCGGCAATCGCAGCTTGTTGTTGGTACGAAGTCGCATGCAAGCGCTGCCCGAAGGCAAATGCATCAGTCACATAACTGACGCCTTGGGCTCCCGCCTGCACATTCAATGCCGCATGGCGGTACTCGAAACCGAATTCCTCCAGTTGCGCATTCATCGCCTTGGCGCGTTGCAAAGCTGTCAGACCCGAACGCAGTTCGGCGGCTGCCCGATTTTCCCGGGTGCGCGCCAAAGCGACCATCTGGGTCAGGGTTGCGATTTCCATCTCAAGCCCCGCCCGCGCTGTCGCTCAACAGCGTCAAGGCCTGCAGCGAAGCCGTCAGGTCAAAGGCTTCACCCGGCGCTTGCTGCAAAAAGAACGACAACTGCGGCCAAACGCGTAGCGCGGTATCGAGTTCGACATCGCTGCCCGGGCTGTAAGCCCCCATGGCCACCAGATCCTGGCTGCGCATGCGGCGCCCGAAAAGTCGTTTGACCCGCCGCGCCTGCGCCATCTGCGTGGCATCGGCAACCCTGGGCATGACGCGCGAGATCGAGCGTTCGATGTCAATCGCCGGGTAATGCCCGGCCTCGGCGAGTTCACGGGCCAGGAAAATATGGCCGTCGAGAACGCCTCGGGCGGTGTCAGCGACCGGGTCGCTGCTGTCGTCACCCTCCAGCAGCACCGTGTAGAAAGCCGTCACCGAAGCATCCTTGTCTTCGTTGTTGCCAACCCGTTCGACCAGCTCAGGCAAACGCTGGAAAACGCTCGGCGGATAGCCGCGTGACACCGGCGGCTCACCCAAGCCCAACGCGATCTCGCGCTGCGCCATCGCGAACCGCGTCAGCGAATCCATGATCAGCACAACATGCTTGCCCTGGTCCCGAAACCAGGTCGCCACATCGGTCGCAAACCAGGCCCCGCGCACTCTGGCCAGCGGTGCCGAATCTGCAGTGGCGACGACCACGACCGTGCGTTTGAGTGTCTCCGGGCCGAGGATGTCCTCGCAGAATTCGCGCACTTCGCGGCCGCGCTCGCCGATCAGGCCGACCACCACCACATCGGCATCGCATTGCCGCGCCAGCATCCCCAGCAGCACGCTCTTTCCGACGCCGGTGCCGGCAAAAATACCCACCCGTTGACCCCGACCAATTGTCAGCAGGCCATTGATCGCGCGTACGCCCACATCGAGCGGTTCGTGGATCGGCGAGCGCCGCAGCGGATTCAACCGGCCGGTGCCCTGCGCCGGCACGCCGGTAAGCTCGGCCGGCAAGCCGTCAAGCGGTCGCCCGAAACCGTCGACCACCCGGCCCAGCAGCGAACTGCCAATCGGCAGCGCGCGTTGGCGTTCCATCAACTCGAAATTTCCCCCGGTGTCGGCCGGCGTTCCAGCCGGATAGACCAGCGCACCCGGACCGACCGAAGTTTCGGCGTCGAGCGCCATCAAATGCGTGATGCCATGGTCGAAAGACACACAACAAGCCTCGATCGTTCGGCCGTCTCCGGTGCGGATCAGGGCGCGCTGGTCGATCGCCAGCGGCAATCCTTCCACTTCCAGGATCAGCCCGTTGATGCGCACCAGACGACCGCAGCGCACCGAAGTCGGCGCGCTCTGCAAACGGCGCTGACAGGATCCCAGCGTGACCCTTGCCTTTTCGATGGCGTTGAAAGCCTGCATCATCAATCCAGCGACAGGCCGAGTGCCGCCCGGACCAGCGCCTTGCGCGCCGCCGGACCGATGTCCAGCCTGGTGCCGCCAACCTCGACAAAAGCCCGCCCGGCCGGCAAATCAGCATCGACGACGATCACATGACCAAAAGGCAGATCAAAACTGTCAAGCGACTCGAGCCAGGTTTTTTCATCGGCAGGGCCGATGCGCAGCAGCAGCTTTTCACCCGGCAAAGGCAGATGCATCAGGGCTTCCTGCACCGCCTGGACGAAGGCCGCACGCTCGAAAGACGCGTTGCCGGTCAGTCGCTGCGCGATCAACAAGGCCAGATCGACCACCGGAGCTGCAATCGCATCGGGAAACTCGGCCATTTCGTCGATCAGCAGTTTCAGCGCTGCCGCGAGCTTTTCAAGCTTGGCTTCCGCTGCATCGAAGGCTTCATGGTGCCCGGCCTCGCGACCTTCAGACAGCCCGCGAGCCAAGCCTTCCGCCAGACCTTGTTCTGTACCTTGCGCCAGACCCTCGGCATGACCGGCCAGTCGCGCAGCATCGAAGGCAGCGTCGATTTCTTCCTGCTTCCAGGAAGGTGGTGGCGGCGGCGGCGGCGGCGGGGGATCGAATGACGGCAACTTCCAGGGTCGCGGCATGTCGAATTCGTCAAGCCCTTTCATGCGGCAGCTCTCGATTCAAGATCAAAGGAATGCATCGGCCTGCTTGCCACGTTCCATGATCATGCGACCTTCGGCATGCAACATGCGCCCGGTGCTGAGGATCTGCTTCTGACTCTCTTCGACTTCCTGGACCTTGACGGGGCCCTTGGTCTCGAGCTCCTCGCGCACCGCTTCGGCGGCCCGCTTGGCCATGTTCTTGAACAACTTTTCGCGCAGGCGCGGGCTTGCACCCTTCAAGGCGATCACCAGCATGGGCTGGGCCACTTCCAGCAGCAAGGTCTGGAGCGACCGGTCTTCCAGGTCGATCAAGTCCTCGAACGTGAACATATGCTCGATGATTCGTTCGGCCAGTTCCGGGTCGTAGCCACGAATCCGCTCCAGGGCCTTCTGGTCGATACCGCCGGAGAGGAAATTGAGGATGTCCGCGGTCGGTCCGACACCGCCAACCTGGCTGCGCTGCTGGTCGGCGTCCGGGCCCATCACACGACCCATCACCTCGTTCAACTCCTTCAACGCGGCCGGCTGGACCTTCTCGAGCAAGGCCACCCGCAGCAGAATTTCATTGCGTTCCTCATCCCCGAACAGCTTGGAAACACTGGAAGCCTGAGCCGCCTCCAGGAAGACGAACACCGTCGCGATGATCTGCGGATGCTCGTTCTTGATGATTTCGTAGAGGACATCGGACTCCATCCGCTTGAGCCCCTCGATGCCCGACATGTCGATCGCAGACTCAAGCCGGCCCAGCAGATCCGAAGCGCCTTCCATACCCAGCGCCTTGTTGAGCATGTTCTGCATGAAGGAATCAGTGTCGAACGCAACCTGGGCATTGTTCGACGTCGTTTCCTTGAACTCGCGCAGCACTTCCAGCACCAGGTCGCGCGACAGCGCTCGCACCACCGCCATCTTGGCCGACAAGCGCTGCACTTCGAACGGCGTCAACTGGCGCAATACATCGGCAGCCGCCTCGGCGCCAACCGCCAGCAGCACCACCGCAGCCTTGGACGGCCCGTCAAGATCGGCAATGCTCGTGATCGTGCCCTGTGCGCCTTTGACGCCCTCCTTGAGGGCTTCGGCCATGGATAGCGCTTTGGGGGCCTTCGGCAGGCCGTCATCATCTAGTTCATCGGCCATATCAGCTCCCGGATTTGTTGTTGTGATCGGCGCCTTCGCTCAACCACTTGCGCAATACAGCCGTTGCATCGTGCGAGCGCTTCATGAAGGCATCGCGCGCCGCGGCTATTTCAGCTTCGATCGACGTCGGTCGAGCCGATGGCGCCACCTTCAACGCGGACCCGGCTGCAGGTGCTGCCCTGCTTGCCGGCCGGCTCGGCGCTTTCGGTTTGGACTTGAACCAGTCGAACATATTGACCTTACTTGTCCTTCACCTGGCCAAGCCATTCCTTGAAGATCGAAGCCACCACGCGCGGATCCTTGGTCACATAGTCCTTGGCGTAGGTGATCAATTCCTCATACTCGCGCTGCTTGTCTTCCTCGAGGCGCTTGCGTTCGTCCTCACTGCGACGCTTGTCTTCCTCCAAGCGCAGGCGGTCTTCGTCTTCACGCATACGCTTGTCTTCTTCTTCCAGACGGCGGCGTTCTTTCTCGAGTTCGATTTCCAGACGGCGCTTCTCGCGGGCCTGCGGCGACATCGTCGCCAGCTCGGCCTTGATCTTCTCGTCGAATTCTTCCTCCATCCGCTGCGCTTCCTCGCCCTCGGCCTTCGGCGGTGGGAACAGGATCGGGCGCACGACACCGAGGAAAACAAATCCCAGCGCGCCGGCCAGCAGACCGTATTTCAGGAACTCCTTGCCCATCTCCTGGAACCCGGCATCGCGCCAGATCGACGTGTCTTCTGCCGGCTCGACGTTGAAAGGAATGTTCGAAACGCTGACGGAGTCGCCGCGCTGCTGATTGAAGCCCATGGCGTCACGCACCATCTGGTTGATCTGCTTCATCTCATCCGCACTGAAGGGCACCGAAGTCGGCTTGCCCGCCTTGTCGACGCCCTTCTTGAAATTAAGAATGACCGCTGCCGACACATGCTTGATCTGGCCACGACCCGGCTTGGTGGTCTGGATGGCCCGGTCGACTTCGTAATTGAAGGTCGAGTCCTTGCGGTTGGCATTGCTGGTCTGCATGCCGGTCAAGGGCGACGTCGCCGTTGCCCCGCCCTGCTGGGTCGGCGGCTTCGATTCGATCGGCGACTGCGCTGGCTGCGGCGGCTGATTGCTCAGCGCGCCCGGAATGCCGCCCGCGGTGGTGATCGGTCCGGTCGCTTCCAGGCTCTGCTGGCTGCGGATCGCGCTCTTTTCCGGTGGCGAGTTGGGCGTGAAGCTTTCTTCCGTGCGTTCGATCTGCGTGAAGTCCAGTTCCACCGACACCTGGGCCCGCACATTTTCACGCCCGGCCACCGGTTCGACGATCGTAGCGATGCGCTTGGCAATCGTGCCCTCAACCTCGGAGACATATTTCAGCTGAGTCGCGTCCAGCCCCAAAGCCCCCATGCGGGACGGGTTCGGCGCCAGCAGATTGCCTTCCGAATCCATCACCGTCACCGACTGCGGACTCATCTGCGGTATCGACGAGCTGACCAGATTGGTCACTGCGATCACCTGACCATCGTCGAGGAAGCGCCCCGGATGCATCGTCAACACCACCGAAGCGGTCGGCCGCTGCGCATCGCGACTGAAGGCCGACTGTTTCGGAATTGCAACATGTACCCGCGCCATCTTCACCTGGGTCATCGAGCCGATGGTCTTCGACAGCTCACCCTCGAGGCCGCGCTGGTAGTTGATCTGCTCGACGAACTGGCTGGTTCCGAGCTTCTGGTTTTCCAGCAATTCGAAGCCGACAGTGCCGGCCTTGGGCAGGCCCTGACCCGCCAGACGCAGCCTGGTTTCATGCACCACCGGCCCCGGCACCATGATGGCGCCGCCGCCTGGCGTGAACTTGTACGGCACGTTGGATTGCTGCAACGCCGCGATGATCGCCGCGCCATCGCGCTCACTGACGCCAGAGAAAAGGACCTGGTAGTCCTCCTTGCTACGCCCGCTCATCGCCACCGTGATGACGATCGCCGCCAGCATCACCGCGGCGGTGCCGATGATCAGCTTTTGCAGCATCGGCAAGGCCATCGCATGGGCAGCCAGGTCCTGCGCGCGGCCAACAAAGCCTTCGCGCGGCGGCGCATTCGACTGCGCCCGAGCCTGTCCACCGCCGATATTCAGGGTGGTGCCGGCATCTGCCGACCCACCTGTCGATCCACTTGAGTCACTCAAAATTGAATCTCGTTAATTTTGACCACATAAGCAATTATAACGTTTTACTTGTTTAGCTGAGCATATCGTTTACATTACATCTTGTGAATCAGTTTATTGCCACATCTTGACCGCAACATCCATCGTGAACAGGCCGCCGACGTCGACCCATGCGCTGCAGCAGGCTTTCGCCGAGTTCGCAGCGTCGACCGAACAGCTTGCCCGGCAGGACGAAGAGTTGCGCCAGGCCGTCGAGCTGCTGCGCCAGGATCTGGCGCAGACGCACTCGCGCCTGCATGAAGAGATGCACCGGCGTGCCAGTTCAGAGGCGCAGCTCGGTTCGATGTTTGCATCGGCCCCCTTCGGCCTGATCGCGTTGGCGGCCGGGCGGGTAACCGGATTCAACCAGGCCGCTGCGGCGCTGTTCCCTGATCTGGCAGAAAACGCCCAATGGGTGCTGCCGATCGAATGGCGGCGCCGGGGATCCAGCGATGAATACCTGACCGAGCGCGGCAATGAAGCAAGGTTGATCCGGGTGAACCTGGTCAAGGACGCGATCAGCGGCACCGAGTGCATGCGCATCGATGACATCACCGACATGCACCGTGAGCGCGAAAGCCTCGAACGCCAGGAGCGCCTGGCCTCGATGGGCCGCCTCAGCGCCGAACTCGCGCACCAGTTGCGCACCCCGCTATGCACCGCCACGCTCTATGCCAGCCAGTTGCGCGAAGCCGACATCGGCGCGGCCGAACGCTGCGCGATGGCCGACCGCCTGATCGGTCAGTTGGGCCAACTCGATTCGCTGATCACCCGCATGCTCAGCTTCGTCAAGACCCGGGCCCGCGCCCAGGAAATCGGCCCGATCGAACCGCTGGTGAGAAGCCAGATCGAGGTCATCATCCCGCTGATGGCCCTGCGTGGCATCAAGCTGGCGCTGGACCTGCAAGCACCCGATTGCGTCATCGCGGTCGACCGCCTGCAGATCGGCTCAGCAGTGATGGCCTTGCTTGAAAACGCGCTGCAACATGCGCCGCAAGGCAGCACCCTGTCGGTCGCCTGCCGCAGTGCTGGCCACCGGGTCGAGATCTGTGTTTCTGACGAAGGGCCGGGGATCGCCCCGGAAATCGCATCAAGGCTGTTCGAGCCCTTTGCCACCGGCCGCCCGAACGGCACCGGTCTGGGCCTGGCAATGGCGCGCGCGGCAGCGCAAGCCCATCGCGGCGAGCTCTCCTTTACTCCGATAGAACCCTGCGGCGTGCGTTTCACGCTCGCCCTGCCCGCCTTGCTGCAAGTCTGAACATGAATACCGCAACACCTCATCTGCTCCTGGTCGAAGACGACGACGACCTGCGTGCTGCACTCGAATCGACGCTCAAGCGCGCGCAGTGGAGCGTCTGCGCGGTGGCTTCGGCCGAAGCCGGGCTTGAAGCGCTGCAGCGCCGCGATGCCGACCTGATCGTTTCCGACATCCGCCTGCCCGGCATGGATGGCATGGCCCTGCTCGAGCGTGTGCGCGAGCGCAGCGCCCATACGCCGGTGGTGTTGATGACCGCCCATGCCGATGCCATGCTAGCGATCGCGGCGCTGAAAGCCGGGGCGCGCGACCTGCTGCTGAAGCCATTCGGCGCAGCCCAATTGGTCGAGGTCGTGCAACGCCATGCGCCGGCGCAGCGCAGCGAACCTTCAGCTAGCGGCTTGATCGCACATGACCCGCTGATGCGCGCCGCCGTGACCCGCGCTGAACGCGCTTCACGCGCTGACGCGACCGTGCTGCTGAGCGGCGAATCGGGTGTCGGCAAGGAAGTCATGGCGCGCCATATCCACCTCGGATCACCGCGTGCGAAACAGGCATTCATCGCGATCAACTGCGCGGCGATTCCCGAAACCCTGCTCGAGTCGACCCTGTTCGGTCATGAAAAAGGTGCTTTCACCGGCGCCATCCGCCAGCAGGCCGGCAAGTTCGAACAGGCGCAAGGCGGCACCTTGTTCCTCGATGAAATCGGCGAATTGCCGATCGAGACGCAAGCCAAATTGCTGCGAGTCCTTCAAGAGCGCAGCCTTGAGCGGGTTGGCGGGCATGAATCGATCGCCGTCGACATCCGCCTGATCGCAGCGACCAACCGCGAACTGGGCCGCGATGTCGCCGCCGGCCGTTTCCGCGAAGATCTCTACTACCGCTTGGCCGTCTTTCCGGTGCCCTTGCCGCCGCTGCGCGACCGTCCCGGCGACATCGTGCCGCTGGCACAGAGCTTTGTGCGCCGCTATGCCAGCAGCTTCGGCATGGCCGATGCGAAGTTGGCAGCAGACGCCGAGGCTGCGCTGTTGCGCCACCGCTGGCCGGGCAATGTGCGCGAGCTTGAAAACACGATTCAACGCGGCCTGCTGCTGACCGACACCGGCGTGATCGAGGCCTCGCACCTCGAACTACCGGACAGCGGCCTGGCTGCGCCGGTCTTGCCAACAGCTGTCGCGATGGTCGAGGCTGTAGCGCCGACCCCGGTCAGCCCGGAGTTGCCGCCTGCGATGCAGCAATTCACCCAGGCACCGCGTCCGCGCAATGTGCGCGATGCTGAACGCGAACATATCCTCAGCGTCGTCGAACAAGTACAAGGCGACCGCCGCAAAGCAATCGCCATACTCGGCATTTCGGAACGCGCCCTGCGCTACAAATTGAAGGCCTACCGTGAGCTCGAAAATGCCGGCAACGGCGAGCTGACAAACGCTAACCCCGAGGCAGAAACATTCGCCTCACAAGTCAATACGAGCACCACATCATGAATCTGCAAAGCGTTGACGCCATTCTTTCCCGCATGGAAGCGCTGCAAAATGCCTCGCGCGGCTTGGCCGCCCCTGGCACCGGTGGGCCCAAGCTGACCGGCGCGGTCGACTTCTCGTCGATGCTGCGCGACGCCGTCCACGAGGTCAATGCGGTCCAGAGCACAGCCCATTCCCAAGCCCAGGCCTTCCAGCTTGGCGACCGTTCGGTGTCGATCGAACAGGTGATGATTTCGATGCAAAAAGCCAGCCTGTCCTTCCAGGGCATGGTGGCAGTCCGCAACAAGCTGGTCGAAGCCTACCGGGAAATCAGCAACCTGCAAGTCTGACGCTGGCGCGATGCGGTGCCGTTGACCGCAAGCGCTGCAGCAACGAAAGAAAGAGCGACAAGACAGACCCCGCTGCGCTGCTATTCTGGAACCACCCCGGGCAATCCGGCTTCGATCCAGGACCATGATGGACAGCGCAGCCCTCTCCAACCGATTCCAGACCCTCGAACTCGCGCCTTTCGCGGTTCACAGCCCGGCCGCCATCCTGCAGTCCCTGGTTGCATGCGGGCTGGTCGGTCAGCTGATGCCCGATACGCAGCATGCCGGTCTGGGCATTGACTGCCAACTGATTGAAGCCAGCAAAGATTGCCTGCTGCTGCGCGCCAGCATCGCGCCCCAGACCCCGCCTTGGCGACAGGCCTTGGCGATCTTCAAGCCGGGCCAGCATATCGTCCGCCTGCCCTGTGCAGAACTCTTTGCCTGCAATGATGAACTGCTGCAATGCCGGTTTCCCGAGACGATCTGGCAGATGCCCAGGCGTGCGCTGTTTCGCGTCGCGCCACCTGCAGCGCCACCGCTGCGACTCAAAGCCCACAGCCCGTCGGGCAGCAGCCCCTGGCGCGGCAAAGCCATCGACTTGAGCATCGGCGGCCTGTCATTTGCCATCGAGGCTGCGCAAGCACCCTGCAAGGTCGACGCGATCCTGCCAGCCTGCCAGCTCAGCGATGGGAATTGGAGTTCACCCCATTTCGACCTGCGCGTTCGCAGCGTCGAGCCTGGAGCATCGAAGGACAGCTGGCGCATCGGCGCGGCGCTCTACTACCCCGAGCGCGACATCATCAGCAGCCTGCAATTGGCCAGCTATCGCTTCGAAGTCGCCAACCGCGCCATCAGCAGATCGGCAAGCCGTTCAGCGTGATTTGCGCATATGGGCCGGAAGCTCCACCGGCCGCGGGCCAGCCGAGACACGTTCGTCGACGCTATATGCCCAGACCAGCACCTGTGCCACCACCTTGTAGAGCTCGGGCGGAATCACATGGTTCAAGTCGAGTTGCATCAGCAACTGCACCAGCTCAGGCGCTTCATTGATCGGCACGCCGACCGCCTGCGCACGGGCGATCAAGGCTTCAGCGATATAGCCCTCGCCCTTGGCCACCACCCGCGGCGACATGCCGTTGGCTTCATAGCGCAAGGCCACCGCCTGCTTGGGCGATGCTCGACTCATGGCTCGGCCTCAGGAACCGCCTGCAGCGCCAACTCGACCGGTGTCTCCGACAGCGGCGCCAGCGCAAGGCGCAAATCATTCAGCGCCGCGTCGAAATGGTCCAGGTCCTGCTCGCCCGGCTGCAGATTCACGCTCATCTGGCCACCCACCTGCTGGGCCAGCACGATCAGCGGCCCGGTATTGGGCAGGTTCACCTCGATGCGCAGCGCCGTGCCGCGCAGCAGCTTGCCGGGATGTTCGGGGTCTTCGCGCCAGGCATCCTTGCGCTGCAGCCTGGCCTGCACACCTGGTGTCAGCTCACCCGCCCATTGCAGCTGCCCGTTCAACAGCAACTGCAGGGCCTGCTGGGTCTGCGTCTGGTTCTGCACATCAGGCAGCGCGGACTGCAAGGCGGCTTGCGGTGATGACTGCGCAGCGGCTTGTGCCGATGCTTGCGCATTGTCGGCTGCGGCCCTTTGTTCGCCGCCCGCCACCAGCGGCTTGCCGAGCTTCAAGGCATGCGACTGAAACGGGCTGGCCGCAAGGGTCGCCGGGGTGCGCGGGTTGGCTGAGAACAGCGGCGAGCTACCGAGCGCCTCGCGCAGATTCTGCAGCGCATCCTCGGGATCGCTGCCAACCGGCTTGCCGGCCGGCGGCCATTTGACGATTGCCTGCGGCTCGGCGCTCTCGTCAGCAACGCCGAGCTGCTGCAGCATCTGCAACAGCAATTGCAGCCTTGGCGCCACCTGCACCGCACTATTGGGCGTCGGTACGGCAAACAGAACCTCTTCAGCCAAAGCCGGGGTGCGATTCGCCTCGGGCAATGCCTGCAGCGCGGTCTGTTCTTTCTTGATCTGGACAGCCTGCCCTTCGGGCCCGGCCACCGGCATCGCCGGCGCGCGCGGCGCTTGCGGATCGAGGCCGACCACCGCCTGCGCCCCGGTGGCAGCGCTGACTTCGGTCGATTCAAGCCGGCGTTGATAGGTCGAATCAACGCCGCCAGGCGGAACGACAGGAAACATGGCGTTCCGCCCTCAGCGACTCAAACGAGCCGCTTCCAGGATCTTCCGCTGTCCTGCAACAAGGCATCTGCTTCAGCCGGGCCGTCCGAGCCCGCCGGGTAGCTCGCCAGTGGCGCTTTGGCATCCGCGTCAGCCCAGAAGTCGAGCAGCGGCTGCACGATGCGCCAGCCGGCGATCACGCTGTCCGAACGCTGGAACAAAGTCGCGTCACCGATCATGCAGTCGTAGATCAGCGTTTCATAGCCGGTACTCGGTGCGTTCTGGAAGTAATCCTTGTAATGGAAGTCCATATGCACCTGGCCGATCGAGATATTCGGCCCCGGGATCTTCGCGCCAAACATCAACGCCGCGCCTTCGTCAGGCTGCAGCTTCAGCACCAGCGCATTCGGCGTCAGCGCCTCGGTGGCGGTATCGCGGAACAGCGACAGCGGCGGGCGCTTAAACTGGATCAAGATCTCGCTGCAGCGCTTGGCCATCGCCTTGCCGGTGCGCAGATAAAAGGGCACGCCGGACCAGCGCCAGTTGTCGACCCCCAGCTTCATGCCGACATAGGTTTCGGTCATGCTGAGCGCGGCCACCCCGGCTTCCTCGCGATAACCATTGTGCAGATGGCCGTCATGCTGACCGACGTTGTATTGGCCACGCACGGTGTCGGTCGCGGCGTTGACCGGATGCACGGCGTTGAGCACCTTGGTCTTTTCATTGCGGATCGCATCGGCAGAAAACGATGCCGGCGGCTCCATCGCCGTCAGGGCCAGCAGCTGGAACACATGGTTCGGCACCATATCGCGCAGAGCGCCGGTGGTTTCGTAGAAGCCCGCCCGGCTTTCCACGCCGACCGTCTCGGCCACCGTGATCTGCACATGATCGATATGGTCGCGATTCCAAAGCGGCTCGAAAATGCTGTTCGCAAAGCGCATCAGCATGATGTTCTGCACCGTCTCCTTGCCCAGGAAATGGTCCATGCGGTAGATCTGCGGCTCGGCCAGATTACGCCGCAATTGCGCATTCAGCGCCTTCGCCGATTCCACATCATGGCCGAACGGCTTCTCCACCACCACCCGGCGCCAGCGACCCGGCGCCTCGGTGACCAGACCGGCAGCGCCGAGCTGATCGACGATGCCGCCGAAGAATCTTGCCGCCACCGCCAGGTAGAACACCGCGTTGTCGCCGGTGCCGTGCTCGACGCTTTCCTGCGTCAAACGCTCCTGCAGATGCTGGTAAGTCTCGGCCGCGCCGAAATCACCCGGCAGATAGCTGATCCGCTGCAGCAACTCGCCCCAATGGGTCTCGTCGAGCGCTTGCGAATAATGCTTGTCCGACGCAAAAGCGCGCACCGCATCGTCAAGATGCTGACGGAACGCCTCGTTGGTCATCTCGAGCCGGTCGACCCCGATCAGCGCGAAATTCTCCGGCAGCAAATCGGTGCGCGCGAGGTTGTAGAGCGCCGGAATCAGCAGCCGCTTGGTCAGATCGCCGGCAGCGCCAAAGATGACCATCGTGCAAGCGGGTGCCCGCTGACCATGGGGAATCGCCTCATGTTCGATATGGGTAACCTGCACCATGACTCAGGCTTTCGTCGGTTCTTGATGGCCGCCGAACTGCTTGCGCATCGCCGACAGCAGCTTCTCCGCGAAGGTATGGTCCTGGCGCGAGCGGAAGCGGGCGTAAAGAGCCGCCGACAACACATCGGTCGGCACCGCTTCTTCGATCGCCGCCATGATGGTCCAGCGGCCCTCGCCCGAATCCTCGACAAAGCCCGAATAGGACTTCAGCTGCGGATCCTCGGCCAAGGCGGCTGCGCTGAGGTCGAGCAACCATGACGATACGACGCTGCCACGACGCCACAGTTCGGTGATGTCGGCCAGGTTCAGGTCATAACGGCGTTCAGCCGGAATGCTCTGCTGCGCCACGCCCTTGAGCACGTCCAGGCCTTCGGCATAAGCCTGCATCAAGCCATATTCGATGCCGTTGTGGACCATCTTGACGAAATGTCCCGATCCGGCCGGGCCGGTGTAGAGATAGCCGTCTTCTGCCGTAGACGCACCGGGCACGCGCCCTGGTGTCAGGTCAACGGTGCCGATGCCGGGCGCCAGAGTCTTGAAAATCGGATCGAGCCGCTGCACCGAAGCCTGGTCGCCACCGATCATCAGGCAGTAACCACGCTCCAGGCCCCAGACGCCGCCGCTGGTGCCGACGTCGATGTATTGCACACCCTTGACGGCCAGCTCCTGCGCGCGCCGTACATCGTCCTTGTAGTTCGAATTGCCGCCGTCGATGATCACATCGCCCGGTGCCAGCAACTCGCCCAGCTTCGTCACTGCCGCCTCGGTGATCGCGCCGGCCGGCAGCATCACCCAGACCGCGCGCGGTTGCGCCAGCTTCTGCACCAGCTGCGCCAGGTCAGCCGCACCCGCAGCGCCCTCGCCTTCCAGCTGCGCCACGGCGCCCGCATTGGTATCAAAAACCACGCAATCGTGGCCGTTTTTCATCAAGCGCCGGACGATATTGCCGCCCATCCGCCCCAAACCGATCATTCCGAGTTGCATGTCGTCGCCTTAAAAAATT
>CANFIC010000059.1 GCA_947446685.1 Burkholderiales bacterium | reverse complement strand
TTTTTTCGGAGCAGAACAACAACTTTTAACTACGCTCCGCGCATGGAATACATGCGAACGGAGCAGAACAACAACTTCTAATTAGGCTCCGCAACTGCAAGCAGTTGAACGGAGCAAAACAATAACTTTTAGCCAGGCTCCGCAACTGCAGAGCAGTTGACCGGAGCAGAACAACAATTTTTAGCTACGCTCCGCGCATGGAATACATGCGAACGGAGCAGAACAACAACTTCTAAACTTGGCTCCGCAACTGCAAGCAGTTGAACGGATCAAAGCAACGAATTTTCGAAAACCGGCGGTCTCGGTAATACCGAGGCAGCCGATCAAGCCGCAGCCGCAAGGTTGCACAATCTGGGCAGTCTGGTCGCGGGCGCCCTTTCCAATTGGAGCATTTCATGAAATTTACAGCTTTTGAGCGCAAGTTGCAGGGGACCGGAGCGAGCCGCCGCCTGCGCGTCGCTGGCCGGGTTCCCGGTATCGTTTTTGGTGCCGGTGACGCTGCCATGATCGAAATGGACCACAACGCCTTGTTCCATGCCTTGAAGAAGGAAGCCTTCCACAGCACCATCCTTGAGATGGAACTGAATGGCAAGACCGAGCAAGTGCTGTTGCGTGACTTCCAGATGCACCCGTACAAGCCGCAAGTTCTGCACACCGACTTCCAGCGTGTCGACAGCACGACCAAGATCACCAAGAAGGTGCCTTTGCACTTCGTCGGTGAAGATGTGTCGCCTGCCGTCAAGCTCGATTCATGCACGGTCAACCATGTGATGACCGAACTGGCCATCACCTGCCTGGCGCAGCAACTGCCCGAGTTCATCCAGGTCGACCTGAGCGGCCTGGTTCGCGGTCAATCGCTGCACATCAGCGACATCAAACTGGCTGACGGCATCAAGGTCGTGGTTCACGGCAAGCCGAACCCGGCCATCGCCACGGCCATCGATCCAGCAGCTGAAGAAGTTGTCGTCGTTGCCGCACCGGTGGTTGAAGCCACCAAGGGCAAGAAGAAGAAATAAGCCAACCCTGGCTTACATCGAAAAGGCCCTTCGGGGCCTTTTTTTCGTCTATGCGGACACCGGCCAATCACAGGGCCGCGGTCATGCCACCCTTTCTTGCAGCGAAATGTCTGCAGCTTGCATTCCTTCCGGGAACCGGCTGAAAATAGAGCTTACTTTTTGGCTTACCTTCGGAGACTTATCCATGTCTGTTGCCAACATCACCCTGTCCAGCAAGGGGCAACTCGTCATCCCCAAGGAAATCAGGGACGAACTGAAGTGGGATGCCGGCACCGAGTTGAGTCTGGTGTCCAGCGCTTCAGGCGTTACGCTCAAGGCGGTGACCAAGAAGACCGGGCGCAACCTGGCCGACCTGATCGGAATGCTCAAGCACAAGGGCCCGCCGATTCCGATTGACGAGCTTTGCAAGCCGGTCGATGTCAGCGCGGACTGGGTGGCGTCTGAAAAGCGCAGCCGATGATCGCTTTTGACACCAATTTATTGGTGCGCGCATTAGTGGCCGATCACGCAGAACAAGTGGCCATCGTGCGGCAACTGATTGCACGCGACATCGTTTTTATCTCACGCACGGTGCTGCTTGAAACAGAGTGGGTGCTACGCAGCATCTACAAAAAAAACCGTACCGAACTGCATGAATTTTTCACGGCGCTGCTCGAGACAGACAACACCGTGGTCGAAGATGCCGAAGCCCTTGGCCATGCGATGGACTGGTACGCGCAGGGCGCAGATTTTGCAGATGCGCTGCACTTGGCTGC
The DNA here is from genome assembly GCA_947446685.1 of Burkholderiales bacterium. Lineage (GTDB taxonomy): Bacteria > Pseudomonadota > Gammaproteobacteria > Burkholderiales > Burkholderiaceae_C > Paucibacter_A. The sequence continues at coordinate 12,489 of CANFIC010000059.1, read as the reverse complement.
TTGCGGTGGCGCCTTGATGCACACCTTTCACCGAGACTTTTGCAGGGATGCACGAGCCGCGGGCATAGCACCCGAGGTGCGCGTACTTTCGCTATGAGGCCGACTCAAGGCCGCTGGATTCCCGCCCTGGCGTGAATGACAACTTCAGCGGCAAGACTGACCCAGATGCAAAAGGCCCTTCGGGGCCTTTTTTTCGTCGATGGCGTCTGATCAACGGCCCAGACAAGCCCGGATACGAAGCAAAAAATGCGCAAATATGGTGCGAAATTAATATTTCGCAGGTTAAAAATTATGAAACCGTGCAAAGTGCACTTTTGATGTGCATTGATGCTCGGCATTGGTCAAGGAAGGTGCGACGCTGCTGGCCTGCTTATTGCTGAAGCCAAGACAAGGAGAGCATCTATGAGACCCAGCTTCGATGAAATGCACGCCCAGAACCAGTTGACGCGTGAGCATTACCAGACTTACGCCCGCTGGTTGGCTGAACAACCCGAAGCATCGATGCGATCGCGGCGCGAAGAGGCGGAGGTGATCTTCCGCCGCGTCGGCATCACCTTCGCGGTCTATGGCGACAAGGATTCAGGCGAGGGCACCGAACGCCTGATCCCCTTCGATCTGATCCCAAGGGTGATTCCGGCGCATGAATGGCAGCAAATGGAAGCCGGCCTGCGGCAACGGGTCAACGCCCTGAACCGATTCATAGCCGATGTCTACCATGACCAGGAAATCCTCAAAGCCGGCATCGTGCCCGAGGCTCAGATCATCAACAACGCCCAGTTCCGTCCCGAAATGATGGGTGTTGACGTCTCCCGAGGGATTTATTCGCATATCTCGGGCATCGACATCGTGCGCGCCGCCAACCCGGACGGCAGCGGCAGCTACTTCGTCCTTGAAGACAATCTGCGCGTTCCCAGCGGCGTCAGCTATATGCTGGAAAACCGCAAGATGATGATGCGGCTGTTTCCCGACCTGTTTGCCCAGCACCGCATCGCGCCGGTCGCCCATTACCCCGATCTGCTGCTCGAGACGCTACGCAGCGTCAGCCCTCACGGCGTCAACGAACCCACCGTGGTGGTGCTGACGCCCGGCATGTACAACTCGGCCTATTTCGAGCATGCCTTCCTGGCCCAGCAAATGGGCGTTGACCTGGTCGAAGGCCAGGATCTGTTCGTGCAGGACAAGATCGTCTTCATGCGGACCACCAGGGGCCCCAAGCAGGTCGATGTGATCTACCGCCGGCTCGACGACGATTTCCTCGATCCGCTGGTATTCCGCAAGGATTCGACCCTGGGCTGCGCCGGCCTGGTCGAAGCCTACAAAGCGGGCAATGTGACGCTGTCGAACGCGATCGGCACCGGCATTGCCGACGACAAGTCGATCTATCCCTATGTGCCGAAGATGATCGAGTTCTATCTGGGCGAAAAACCGATCCTCAACAACGTACCCACCTTCCAATGCCGCGATCCTGAAGACTTGGGCTATGTGCTGGCCAATTTGCCCGAACTGGTGGTCAAGGAAGTGCATGGCGCTGGCGGCTACGGCATGCTGGTCGGTCCGGCGGCGACCCAGCAGGAGATTGCTGATTTCCGCTCTGTCCTGATCGCCAATCCGGGCAATTACATCGCGCAGCCAACGCTGAGTTTGTCGACCTGCCCGACCTATGTCGATGCAGGCATAGCACCGCGCCATATCGATCTGCGGCCCTTCGTGCTTTCCGGCGCCACGGTGCAGATGGTGCCCGGCGGCCTGACCCGCGTCGCCTTGAAAGAGGGCTCGCTGGTCGTCAACAGCAGCCAGGGCGGCGGCACCAAAGACACCTGGGTACTTGAGGACTGAAGGAACAACCACAATGCTTTCAAGAACCGCAGACCACCTCTTCTGGCTCTCTCGTTATATGGAGAGGGCAGGTCAAGCGCAACGCGCTTGCGCTGCAAGCACAACACAGCCGAGCGCGCCAGCGCGTGCGGTGTTCGAGGCCTGAGGGAACAACCACAATGCTTTCAAGAACCGCAGACCACCTATTTTGGCTCTCTCGTTATATGGAGAGGGCCGAGAACACCGCCCGCATGCTCGACGTCAACTACCAGACCTCCTTGCTGCCTCAATCCGCCGCTGCCGCTGAGCAAAGCTGGCGCGGCATTTTGTCGATCTCGGAGCTCAGTGACGACTACCAGAAGTATTACGGCGACATCGATTCAAAGCGGGTCAAGGACTTCATCGTCCGCGATGAGCGCAACCCTTCATCGATTCTGAGTTGCCTGCGCGAAGCACGCGAAAACGCCAGGGCCGTGCGCGGCACCTTGACCACCGAAGTCTGGGAAACCACCAACCAGACCTGGCTCGAATTCAAGCGCCTGATCGACGACGGCATGCTGGCGCGCGACCCTTCAGCGCTGTTCGAATGGGTCAAGTTCCGTTCCCACTTGTCGCGCGGCGTGACGGTCGGCACGATGCTTCAGGATGAGGCCTTCAACTTCATCCGCATCGGCTCTTTCCTTGAGCGCGCTGACAATACCGCCAGGCTGCTCGACGTCAAGTTCCACGCGATGGAAAACAGCCCGGAAAGCGAAGGCGCGATCGATTTCTATCATTGGTCGGCGGTCCTGCGTTCGGTGTCGGGCCTGGAGATTTATCGCAAGGTCTACAGCAACGCGATCGCACCCGAAAAGGTGGCCGAGTTGCTGATGCTGCGGCCGAATATGCCGCGCTCACTCGCTCATTGCATGGGGCAGTTGTTCAACAACCTGAAACGCGTCGCCAACGACCAATCGGCCGAAACGCTGCGACAGGCTGGCAGGCTGCATGCCGACATCGAATATGCGCGGATTGACGAAATCCTTGAAACCGGTCTGCATCAGTTCCTCAGCAGTTTCCTCGAGCGGATCGGCGAGCTCGGCATGGGCATCAGCCGCGACTTCCTGATGCCGCGAACCTGAGCTCAAACCGGTAAGCCAGAAGCAATTCGCTGATCGACTTTTGGGCCATAACCCAGCCACCCCTTCTTGAAAGACCCGCATGGCCATCCGCGTCGCGCTGCACCACCGCACCAGCTACAGCTATGACAAGCCCGTAGCGCTGTCTCCCCACGAAGTGCGCTTGCGTCCGGCGCCGCATGCACGCACGCCGATCCTGTCCTATTCGCTCACTGTCACACCCGATGATCACTTCATCAACTGGCAGCAGGATCCCTACGGCAACTACATCGGACGTTTCGTTTTCCCTGAAAAAACCGAAAAACTCGAGTTCACCGTCGACCTGATCGCCGACATGACGGTGATCAACCCCTTCGACTTTTTCGTCGAGAAATACGCCGAACAGTTCCCGTTCAAATATCCGCCCCAATTGAGCGTCGAGCTAGGCGCTTATTTGCATCTCGATCAGCAAGGCCCGCTGGTGCAAACCTGGGTCGAGAAGGCGCGCAGCGAGCTGCTTGAAAAGGCCCTACCGACCAATGATTTTCTGGTCGCGATCAACCAGCGTCTGCAGCAGCAGATCGGCTACCTGCTGCGTATGGAACCGGGTGTGCAAACACCCGAAGAGACGATAAAAAAAGCTTCGGGCTCATGCCGTGACAGCGCCTGGCTGCTGGTGCAAATCCTGCGCTCGCTGGGGTTGGCGGCGCGCTTTGTTTCGGGCTATTTGATCCAGCTTCGCCCTGACCAGGAATCGCTCGACGGTCCTAGCGGCACGGCGGTCGACTTCACCGATCTGCATGCCTGGACCGAGGTCTATATTCCCGGCGCAGGCTGGATCGGTCTCGACCCAACTTCGGGCATGCTGGCCAGCGAAGGCCATATTCCGCTCGCCTGCACGGCCATGCCTTCTTCAGCCGCACCGGTCAGCGGCGCCAGCGACAAGGCCGAAGTCACCTTTTTCCATGAAATGACGATCACCCGCATCCATGAGGATCCGCGCGTCACCAAGCCTTATTCGGAAACCGACTGGAAAGCGATCGACCGGCTCGGCGCCCAGGTCGATGCCGACCTGAAGCGCAATGACGTGCGTCTGACCCAGGGTGGCGAGCCGACTTTTGTCTCGATCGACGACATGGATGGCGCCGAGTGGAATACCGAAGCCCATGGCGCCAAAAAGCGCGAGCTGGCAGGCCAGTTGATGCACCGGCTGAAAAACCATTTCGCGCCTGGCGGCATGCTGCATTACGCCCAGGGCAAATGGTATCCAGGCGAGCCCCTGCCGCGCTGGGCGCTGAACATCTACTGGCGCATCGACGGGCAACCGATGTGGCGCGATGCCACGCTGTTCGCCGATGAAAACAAGCCTGATGGCTACGGCAGCGCCGAAGCCGCAAGTTTCGCCGCCGAACTGGTCAAAGCATTGAGCCTGCCGGCGGGCAGCCAGATCGCGGCCTATGAGGACGTTCTGGTGCAGGCAAGGCTAGAGCAGGCCTTGCCGGTCAACCTCGACCCCTTGATTGCCAACCTCGACGCGTCCGAGCAAAGAAAGCGTCTGGCGCGCCTGCTCGAGCAGGGCCTGGGTGCGGTCGTCGGCTATGTCTTGCCGCTGGCGCCGACCGAGTTCGATCCCGAAGTCATGCTGGGCACGGCCTGGCGTAGTTCAGCCTGGCCGATCAAGCGCGAGCATCTGTACCTGATCGATGGCGACTCGCCGATGGGTTTGCGCCTGCCCTTGAATTCACTGCCCTGGGTGCTGCCGGACGAGATGACGGTCGATTTCGATGTCGATACCTTCGCACCGCGCGCCGCCCTGGCTTCGCTCAAGCGCAATGCCTACGACACCCTGCGCATGAAAGTGGAAAAGGGCGACAAGTCGAGCCGCTCACAGCGCGGCCAGCGAACCGTGCTGGCGCAGGCCAAGCGCGAAGCCCGCGCCACTTTGCGCCGACTGGCGGCCAAACCCGTGGCCAAGCCGGACGTCAAGGTGACCAAAGCGGCTATTGCCAAAACCGCGCCGAAGGACGTGATTCACACCGCCCTATGCGTACAAGTTCGCGACGGCCGCCTGCATATCTTCATGCCCCCGCTCAAGCGCATCGAGGACTATCTGGCCCTGGTGAACAGCGTTGAAGCGACCGCCGCCAAGCTGCAACTGAAGCTCTGGATCGAAGGCTACGGGCCACCGCGCGATCCACGCATCCAGCTGCTCAGCGTCACACCCGACCCAGGCGTGATCGAGGTTAACGTCCATCCATCGGCGAGCTGGAAAGAGCTGGTTTACACCATGTCGACGCTGTACCAGGAAGCCCGCCTGACGCGTCTGGGTACCGAGAAATTCATGGTCGACGGCCGCCACACCGGCACCGGCGGCGGCAACCATGCCACGCTCGGTGGCGCGACCGCCGAAGACAGCCCGATGCTGCGCCGACCCGATCTGCTGAAGAGCTTGATCACCTATTGGCAGAACCATCCGGCCCTGTCCTATCTGTTCTCGGGCACCTTCATCGGCCCGACCAGCCAGGCGCCAAGAGTCGATGAAGCCCGCGACGACAACCTGTACGAGCTGGCGATTGCCTTCCAGCAAATGGATCAGGTCTTGCCGACGATGAATCCGGGCGACAAGCCCTGGATGGTCGACCGCTTGCTGCGCAACCTGCTGGTCGACCTGACCGGCAACACCCATCGATCAGAATTTTCGATCGACAAGCTCTACTCGCCCGACGGCCCGACCGGCCGGCTCGGGCTGGTCGAATTCCGTGCCTTCGAGATGCCGCCGCATGAACGCATGAGCTTGCTGCAGATGTTGCTGCTGCGTGCCCTGGTGGCGCGTTTCTGGCAGCAGCCCTACCAGGCCAAACTGGTCAATTGGGGCACGGCCCTGCATGACCGCTGGATGCTGCCGCATTTCGTCGCCCAGGACATCCGTGACGTCGCCCGCGACCTGCGTACCGCCGGCTACGCTTTCGAAGACCATTGGTTCGACCCCTTCATCGAGTTCCGCTTTCCGCGCTTCGGCACCGTCGTTTACGAAGGCGTCGAAATGGAATTGCGCCAGGCGATCGAGCCCTGGCATGTGCTGGGCGAAGAAATGGCCGCTGGCGGCACGGCCCGCTATGTCGATTCATCGGTCGAGCGGATGCAGTTGCTGGTACGCGGGTTGACCGACGGCCGCCATGTGATCGCCTGCAATGGCCGCATGCTGCCGCTGCACCCGACCGGCATTCCGGGTGAATATGTCGCCGGCGTGCGCTTTCGCGCCTGGAGTCCCTGGTCGGCACTGCATCCGACGATCCGGGTGCAGGCACCGCTGACCTTCGATCTGGTCGACAACTGGAGCGGCCGCTCGATCGGCGGCTGCACCTATCACGTCGTCCATCCGGGCGGACGCAGCGAGGAACATGCACCGGTCAATGCCAACGCCGCCGAAGCCCGCCGTTTTGCGCGCTTCTGGCCGCATGGCCATACGCCGGGGCCGATGACGGTCTACAAGGAAGCGTTGAACCCGGGCTTCCCGATGACGCTCGATTTGCGCTGGCAGCCGATGTGACGCGACTGTGACTTTATGCACGGATAATCCGGCCGACATAAACAAGAACGATGACTGTGCCTGCTCGACTACTCGCCGGCTATCCAGCCGCAGCGGACCGCTTTGATGAAATGATCGATGGGACAGGACAGCCGCGCCCGCATTGGCGCGCGATGCTGAGCGCCCTGTCACGCGAAACGCCGGCAATGATGCGTGAGCGCTATGACGCCGTGCAGCGCCAGGTGCGCGAAAACGGCGTCACCTACAACGTCTACTCCGACGCCAAGGGCATCCAGCGGCCCTGGGATCTGAACATGCTGCCGCTGATCCTGCCGCCTGGCGAATGGGCCGGCATTGAAGCCGCCGTCAGCCAGCGCGCCACGCTCTTGAACCAGATATTGCTCGACGTTTATGGCGAGCAGACGCTGCTGCAACAAGGTCTGCTGCCGCCAGCGCTGATCCACGGCCACGCGGGCTTTCTGCGTCCCTGCCATGGCATGAAGCACAAGGACGGCATCGCCCTGCATTTCTATGCCGTCGACCTGGCACGCGCGCCCAGCGGCCGCTGGTGGGTGGTGGCCGATCGCACACAAGCACCATCGGGTGCCGGCTATGCGCTGGAGAACCGGGCCGTCATCGCGCGCAACTTTCCCGACATGCTGCGCGACCTGAACGTGCGGCCCTTGAACGGCTTCTTCGACAGCATGCGCGACAGCCTGAACTATTGGGGCCACCAATGCGCAGCCAATGGTGGGGCACCGCTGCGTCCGGGCGAGCCGCCGCTGATCGTGCTGTTGACTCCGGGGCCTTACAACGAAACCTATTACGAGCAGGCTTATCTGGCAAGGCACCTGGGCTTGCCACTGGTTGAAGGCAGCGATCTGACGGTTCGCAATGGCATCGTCTGGCACAAGACCCTGTCGGGCCTGCAGCGCGTGCATGTGATCATGCGCCGCGTCGACGATGACTATTGCGACCCGCTGCTGCTGCGCGCCGATTCGGCCCTGGGTGTAGCCGGCCTGACCGATGCAGCGCGGCGCGGCAATGTGCTGATCGCCAACAGCCTGGGCTCTAATTTGCTCGAATCCGGGGCGCTGCTCGGCTTCTTGCCGGCCTTGTCGCAGCGTCTGCTCGGCGCGCCGTTGAAGATGCCTTCGGTCGCGACCTGGTGGTGCGGCGAGCCGGCAGCCATGGCGCAAGTCATCGCCAAACTGGATCAACTGGTGATCAAGCCGACATTCCCCCAGTCGCGCAAATTCATCGTCTTTGGCAAGGACCTGGCGGGCGCCGAGCGCGAAGCCTTCATCGCCCGCATCCGTGCCGATCCCGCCAACCATGTAGCGCAGGAACTGGTGCGCCTGTCGCAAGCGCCGGTCTGGCGCCCCGAGACACCGGCCGGCTTGAGCGCCAGCGCCATCGGCTTGCGTGTCTACGCCTGCGCAACGCCCAACGGCTATGTCGTCATGCCTGGCGGCCTGACAAGGGTCGCGACCGGGCCGGATGAGCGCATCATCACGATGCAGCGCGGCGGCGGCAGCGAAGACACCTGGGTACAGGCCAGCGCCCAGGTCAAGGTGCTCAGGCCGCTGGCCCGCACCAGCATTGCCGCCGATCTGGTCCGCGACGATACCCATGTGTCGAGCCGCGCGGCTGAAAACCTGTTCTGGTTCGGCCGCAATGCCGAGCGCTGCGACAACATCGCGCGGCTGCTGCGGGTCAGCCTGAATTTCCTGTTCAATCTGCTGCCGGCCTCGCAAAGCGCCGAATGGGCAACCGTCAAATCACTGTGCCAGCAATTCGATCTGATCGAAGGCAAGCCGGTGCCGGTCAAGAAGGCCGTTCAAAGCCAAAGCCAGAGCCAGGGGCTGCCGCCGGCTGCACCGGCCCCGCTCAGCGACAGCCAGATCGAAGCGGCCCTGCTGCTGGCCGTGGTGTCGCCTGAAGTACCGGGGCTGGCACGCCAGCAGCAACAACTGTTCAACAGCGCCAGCCAGTTGCGCGAGAGGCTCTCGATCGACAACTGGCGCGCGCTGAACCGTTTGGTGCAGCGCCCGGCCAAGGCTGAGACGGGTCTGTCGCAGGCTGATGCCATGACCCTGCTCGACGATGCGGCGATCGCGTCGATGACGATCGCCGGTTTTGCGCTCGACGGCATGACCCGCGACCTTGGCTGGCGTTTTCTCTCGCTCGGGCGCCGTATCGAGCGCCTGCAATATCAATGCACCGTGCTGCAAAAAGCGTTGCATATGGACGCCGATGGCGGCCTCGACTGGCTGCTTGAACTGGCCGACAGCATCGTCACTTACCGCTCGCGCTACCGGGCCAAACCCGAATGGCTGCCGGTGCTGGATCTGCTGGTGCTCGACGACAGCAACCCGCGCTCGGTGCTGTTCCAGCTCGACGGCATCCTGAAGGGTCTGCAGAAAATGGCGCCGATCAAGATCGACTGCGGCATGCTGGCGCTGCCTGCGCTGAAAGCCGAACTGCTGGCCTTGCTGCCCGAGCGCGATTTCTGCTGCGGCAACATGCTGCTGATCGACCTGCTCGAGCGCGTCCGCCGTGCCAGCGAAGCGATGTCAGAACAGGTCAGCCTGCAGTTCTTCAGCTATACCGGCGCGCAGGGGCCAGCAGCATGAGGCCGCTGTCCGGATCTGTCGCGGGAACCAGAGCCGCCCTGCGCTACCGCGTCGTGCATGAAACCCGCTACGCCTATGAAAGCCTGGTCACGCTGTCGCAGCAATACCTGCATCTGACGCCGCGCTCGTTCCCGCTGCAGCAGACCGAGTCGCATCTGATCTGGGTGAACCCGGCGGAAAGTGACGGCATCGACGGCACCGATTACTTCGGCAACCTGACGCGCCAGATCGCGATCACGACGCCGCATCTGGAACTGCTGGTCCATGCCGAAGCGATCGTCGCGCTCGCGCCGCGCCTGACGTTGGCGCAGCTGAGCGACAAGCGCAGCTGGGAAAGCGTTCGCGACTTGCTGCAACAAATGCGCAGCACCTCGACGCTTGAAGCCGCGCGCTATCTCTACGCCTCGCCCCATGTCACGCTGTCCAGCGCGATCGAACAATATGCCCGTCAAAGCTTCACGCCGGGCCGGCCGGCGCTTGAAGCCGCGATGAACCTGACCCAACGGATCTTTGACGACTTCGAGTTCGACCCCAAAGCGACCGAAATTTCCACTCCGCTGGAACAAGTGCTGGCCGGCCGGCGCGGTGTCTGCCAGGATTTCGCCCAATTGATGATCGGCTGCCTGCGCAGCATCGGCCTGCCGGCGCGCTATCTCAGCGGCTATATCCTCACCCACCCGAAAGAAGGCCAGCCGCGTCTGGTCGGCGCCGACGCTTCACATGCCTGGGTCTCGGTCTACTGTCCGACCCATGGCTGGGTTGACTTCGACCCGACCAACCGCTGCCTGGTGCAGGGCGAGCACATCACCTTGGGCTGGGGCCGCGATTTCAGCGATGTCACGCCAATGCGCGGCCTGGTGCTGGGTGGCGGCAAACAGGTGTTGCAAGTCAATGTGACGGTGACGCCGCTGCCGGCGATCGCTAAATAAAACGCTTCAGGGCTTCAGGTATTTGCCGAACCAGGCGATGAAGCGTGCTTCGACGTCGCGCCGGTAACTGGGCGTGGACAGGCGGTGGAACTGGCCCGGGTAGATCACCAACTGGGTGTCGACGTCGAGCATCTTCAAGGCCTGGTACATCTGCTCGCTGCCGGAGATCGGCACATTGAAATCCTGCTGACCGCCGAGAAACAGCGTCGGCGTCTGGATCCGGTCTGCCTTGAAGAACGGATAGGAGAGCTTGATCCAGAGCTCCTGCGCCAGCCAGGGCGGGCCGACTTCACGCTCGTACTGCACCGCATATTGGTCGGTGCCGAACATGCTCAACTGGTTCGAGCTGCCCGCGCCGCTGACCGCTGCCTTGAAGCGCTTGTCGCTGGCGATCAGATAGTTGGTCAGGATGCCGCCATAGCTCCAGCCACCGACAGCCAGGCGCTGCGGATCGGCATAGCCTTGCTTGACCGCCCAGTCGACAGCGCCGAGCAGATCCTGCAATTCCTTGTTGCCCCAATCGGCGTAAATCGCCCGCTGGAAGGCCTGACCACGGCCGCTGCTGCCGCGGTAGTTGACCTGCAGCACGACATAGCCTTGCGCGCTGAGCAACTCGCGCATCGGAAAATCAGCGCGCAGGCTATGGCTGTCCTGGCCATTGGGCCCGCCGTGGATGAACAAAATCGTCGGGTAGCGCCGGCCCGCCTGGTAAGCCGGCGGCAAGGTGATCAGCCCATGGACCTCGGTGCCGTCAGCGCTGGTCGAGCTGAAGTCTTCGGTGCGCCCGAGCTGGATGCCCGCAAACCAGTCATCGTTCTGGTGCGACAAGCGCTGCAATCGCCCGGCCTTGAACAACTCGACCTCGGGTGCCTGTTTGGCATTACCGCCCAGCATGGCGATGCTGCCGTCGCTGGCCATCGACAGATCGGCCAAGGTGCGCTGGCCCTCGGTCAGCCGTTCGACCTTGGTACCAGCCAGCGGAACATAGGCCAGATAGGAAATGCGGTCATCATCGACGATGCCATAGAGGCCGCGCCCGTCGGCAGCCCAGGCCAGCGAAGCCTGGAAACCCCGGTCCAGCCCCTCGGCCAGCAGCTGTACCGGCCCACCAGCCTTGGCGACGACCGCCGGCCGATAGCGCTGGTAAGCCGAATACTTGACCTCGTCGCCGGCCAGGAAGGCGATCCTGCTGCCGTCAGGGCTCCAGGCCGGAGAGGCGCCGTCCTCGGTGGTGAAGCTGGCCAGCAGGCGAGCCGCAGCCCCCGGCAACGCATCCATCACGTAAAGGCTGGTTTCCTCGCTGCGGTCGGCCTGACCCTTGCGCTGACTCAGAAAAGCCAGCTGCCGGCCGTCGGGCGACCAGGCAGGTGCCTTCTCGCTGTATTGCCCCTCGGTCAACTGCTGCGCCTTGGCCGTGGCGACGTCGAAGACATGCAGGTGCGATTGCTGCGGTCCCAGATAACCATCCCGGTCATGCTTGAACTGGAAACGGTCGATCACGATCGGCGGCAAAGTCTTGCGCTTCCAGCCCGGCATCTGTTCGGGTTCGTCGCGCGGGTCGGGGTCGGCCACCACCAGCACCATGCGCTTGCCGTCGGGCGACCAGGCATAGTCGGCAACGCCGCCCTTGATGTCGGTCAGCGCCTCGGCTTCGCCACCAGCAAGGTTCAGCCGCCAGACCTGCGCGCCCTTGCGTGAGGCTTCATCGCCACCCCGGGTCGCCAGAAAACTCAGCCATTGCCCTTGCGGATTCCAGCGCGGCTGGCCGCTCACATCGCCCGAAAAAGTCAGCCGCAGTTGTTGCCCGCCCTGGGTCTTGGCGATCCAGAGGTCGGTCAGCAACTTGTCCTTGGCGCTGTCGCTGAGCTTGACCTTGTAAGCGACCCACTGCCCGTCGGGAGAGATCTGCGGCTCGCTCAACTCGCGCAGATTGCCGGCATCGGCGAGTTGCATCAGACGCGGCTCGGCATGGCCAACTGCAGCAATTCCGAGCATCAGCAAGGGCAGGATCAGGTAATTGAGCATCGATAGGTTCCGGCTGTGAATGGCATGATTTAGACGATTGTCAATGCTTTGCACTGGCAAGGCCTCGATCCATCCCTGATTGCAGCAAAACCTATGGTCTGCCAGCTTGCGCAGCAGGCCAAGCTGTGTGTAAATCAGTATTCGCTGCTTGCAAGGCTGCAATCCAAAGGAGAACGCTGATGACTTCCGCTGCTGATTTACTCAAAAAACACCATAGCGAGTTGTGGCATGTCCGGCCCGAGGACACCGTCTTCGAAGCCTTGCAAACGCTGGCCGGCTACGATGTCGGCGCCTTGATGGTGATGGAGTCAGATCGCCTGGTCGGCGTCTTCTCGGAGCGCGATTACACCCGCAAGATCGCGCTGCAAGGGCTCAACTCAAAGGAAACGACGGTGGCGGAGATCATGACCCGCAACGTTCTCAGCGTGAAGCCATCGACCGACACCAGCGACTGCATG
>CANFIC010000058.1 GCA_947446685.1 Burkholderiales bacterium | reverse complement strand
GCCCTTCATGCTGGGCACCTGGAAGATCGCGCCAGCGCTGGCGGCCGGCTGCACGGTCGTGCACCAGCCGGCCGAATGGAGCCCATTGACAGCGACGCTGCTGGCCAGGATCGCTTTCGAAGCTGGCCTGCCTGCGGGGGTGCTGAATGTCGTCCACGGTCTCGGCGAAGGCGCGGGGACGGCCCTGACCCAGGACAAGCGTATCAAGGCGATCGCCTTTGTCGGCGGCACCAAAACCGGCTCACGCATCATGGCGCAGGGAGCCCCGAGCCTGAAGCGGGTGCATTTCGAGCTCGGCGGCAAGAGCCCGGTGATCGTCTTCGACGACGCCGACCTCGAGCGCGCGCTCGACGCGGTTTCGTTCATGATCTTCAGCCTCAACGGACAGCGCTGCAATGCGGGCTCGCGGCTGCTGGTGCAGCGCAATATCCATGATCAGTTCGTCGAACGCCTGGTCAAGCGCGCCGCCACCATCCAGGTCGGCGATCCCTTTGATCCAGCCACTGAGCTCGGCCCGCTGATCCACAGCCAGCAGCTCGCCAAGGTGAGCGAGCATTGCCGGCAAGCCGAGCAAGCAGGCGCTAGGCTGCGCTGCGGCGGCCTGCCCGGCGCTGCGGCTGGCTTGGCAGCAGGAGGCAACTGGTTTGCGCCGACGATTGTCTCGGGCGTCACTGCGTCGATGGAGATCGCCAGGGAGGAAGTTTTTGGCCCGGTGCTGGCGGTGCTGCCCTTCGACGACGAGGCCGATGCGCTGGCCCTGGCCAACGACAGCCGCTTCGGCCTGTCGAGCTATCTGTGGACCCGCGATGTCGGCCGTACGCACCGGATGGCGAGGTCGCTGCAGGCCGGCATGGTCTGGGTCAACACCGAGATCTCCCGCCATCTGTCCACCCCATTCGGCGGCATGAAGGACAGCGGCATCGGCCGCGATGGTGGCGACTGGAGCTTTGACTTCTACATGGAAACGCGCAATGTCTGCATCGCGCTGGACCAGCACAAGATTCCCCGCATCGGCAAGGAAACCAAGCTTTGAACCTGTCATCCACACAAGGCAAGGCTGACCGCCGGCGCCCGAACATCCTGTTCATCACCACCGACCAGCAGCGCGGCGATTGCATCGGCTATGAAAACGCCCGGCTGAGCACGCCGCATCTCGATGCGCTGGCCCGCTCGGGCACCAGGTTTTCCAACTGCATCGCCCCGAGCGCGGTCTGCCAGCCGGCGCGCGCATCGATCCTGACCGGCCAGCTGCCGCTGACCCATGGGGCCTGGGACAACGGCGTCGACCTCGACCCGGCCGTCGGCGCTGAGGGCATGGCCGCTGCCTTGGCCAAGGCCGGCTATGCCACCGCCTTTATCGGCAAGGCCCATTTTTCGACCAAGAACACCTTTGCGCCGACCGGCACACCCGAATGCCGCCAGAGCGCGCCGGGCTATCCCGATGACTGGGTCGGGCCCTATATGGGGTTCGAGCATGTCGAGCTGGCTGCGCTGGGCAAATTCCACCGCAACCGCTTGCAAAAGAGCGCCGCGCCCATCCACCGCTTCGAGCATTGGTTTCTCGACCATCCCGAGGCGCTCGAGCTATGGCAGAGCAGCCTTCGCGAGGGCAGCGGCGCAGCCCAGACCTGGGACTCGGCCCTGCCCGTCGAATGGCATAGCAGCACCTGGGTGGCCGACCGGACGATCGCGCAATTGCAGCGCCAGCAAGGTGAACAGCCCTTTTTCACCTGGGCTTCATTCCCCGACCCGCACCATCCATTCGACTGCCCTTCGCCCTGGCGCGAGATGTATGACCCGGCCGATATGTTGCTGCCCGAGCATCGCAGCCTCGACCTCGAGCAGCGCCCCTGGTGGCACCGCGCTGCCCTCGAAGGCAAGCCGCAGATCGCCGACCCGGAGCTGGCCAAGTTCAGGCAGGAAGGCTTCAAGGTGCCGCCGCAGACCGATCAACAGCTCGCCGAGATGACGGCCAACTATTACGGCATGATTTCACTGGTCGACCATCAGGTCGGGCGCATCCTCGCCGCGCTGAAGGAGTCGGGCCTTGACGACAACACGCTGGTCGTCTTTGCCAGTGACCATGGCGACATGCTCGGCGACCATGGCCTTTATCTGAAGGGCCCGATGCTTTACGAAGGGGTGCTGCGCGTGCCCTTGATCGTCGCCGGCCCCGGCGTGCCCGCTGGCCAGAAGATAGACACCCCGGTCTCGACGCTGGATCTTGCCGCGACCTTCATGCAAAGCGCCGGTCTGCCCAGCGCCAGCATGCAGAGCCGGTCGCTGCACCCGGTGATCAACGAGGGCGAGTTGCGCGACTGTGCCTGGAGCGAGTGGCATGTGCATCAATCAAGGGTTGGCGTGGCGCTGCAACTGCGCGTGGTGCGCACCGCGCGCTACAGCTGCACCTTTGAGCTCGGCTCGGGCGCCGGCGAGCTCTATGACCTTCAGGAGGATCCGCAGCAAATGGTCAATCGTTTCGACGACCCGGCCTGGGGCGAAATCCGCGCGCAGATGCATGCCTTGATGCTGGCGCGGCCCGGGCCGGTGCGCGAGCATTTGGGTGAACCTGTGGGCATGGCATGAGAGCGATGCACGCCGCCAAGTTGCTTGCCCTGCTGTGGGTGCTGGGGGCAACCGCTGCCGCCGGCGCCGACTGCCCCGAGGCGCTGAGCGCAGCCGAGCGTCTGCAAGCGATGAGCAACAACGGCCGCCTGGCCCGCGACGCCTTAATCACCCTCAGGCGCCAGGCCCAGGACTGGAAGAACCTGCTGCTGCGCGGCAGCGAAGCCGGCGAGCGCCAGACGATGCAGATCCGCTTCGACAACCAGTCGCGCAACTACCAGGACCAGCTGGAGCAGTTGCGTCGCCAGCTCGGCGCCCTGAACTTCGAATCAGAAACCATGGCCAAGCTCGATCAAGAACAGCTCAAGCTCGACCAACGCTACCGGGCCGCGCTGGCCAAGCATGGCGTCGCGGACCTGCAGGCAGCCGCCGCAGCAGACCGCGAAGTTCAAGGCAGCGATGTGGCGAGTTTCAGAGCGCTTGAGCAGTTGATCACCGCGATTACGGCCAAGGACGATGCCCTGTTCCAGCAACTTCGCCTGGCAATCGGCCAATGCGGTGCGCAGCCGGGCAAGAGTCAATGAGCGCCGCAGGATCAGCAGCCTTGATGGCGGCTGCTGCGGCATGTTCGCCTTGCCCCCGAATTGAACCCAAGAACGCTGAAAAGACAAGCCATGACGCCGATCACTGACTCACCGACTGACGATAAGGCATCGATCGAAATCCTGGTGCCTTTCCCGCCCGGTGGCATCGACCTGATCCTGAATCTGCTGCTGCCGGGATTGGCGCTGCGGCTCGGCCAGCCATTGCTGCTGGTGAACCGCCCGGGCGGTACCGGCGCCGTCGGCAGCCTCGAAGTGGCACAGGCCAAGCCCGATGGCCACAAGCTGCTGTTCGCCTCGCAAGGGCCGCTGGTCTACCAGCCTCAAGTCAATGAAGTCGGCTATGACGTACAGCGCAATTTCGTGCCGGTGTGCCGGGTCACTTCGACGCCGAGCGTGCTGATGGCATCGGACCGCAGCGGCTTCAAATGTCTGGCCGATGTGCTCGCCAAAGCCCGGGCCGAACCCGGCAGCATCATCTATTCATCGCCGGGTGCGGGTGGCCTGCCGCATATCGGCATGTCGGCTTTCGCCAACGTCTTGGGGCTGCAACTGCAGCATCTGCCGATGGCAGGCGCTGCCGCTGCGATCGAAGCGCTGAAAGACGGCCGGGCCGACCTGATCGCCGAACAGCTACCCACCGCAGTGGCGCTGGCCGGCAAGGGCGCAAGCATCATCGGCGTGTTCGCAAGCCAAAGGCTGACGACCCTGCCGGACCTGCCGACGCTGCTCGAGCAGGGCTGCGATCTGTCGTTCCAGTCCTGGAATGTGCTGATGGCGCCCGCCGGCACTTCGACGCCCATCCTGCAAAGGCTCAGCGAAGCCTGCCGCGCGGCGCTGATCGATGCGACGCCAGAGCTCAACCGCAAGATGGGCATGAGCCCGGCTTACCTCGGGTCGGCGCAAACAGCCGCCTTCATCGTCAATGAGCTCGACCGAGCGCGGGCCCTGGCCCAGCTCAGCGGCCTGGCCAGATAGAGAACCACCGACCTCAACCCAGAAGGAGACAAGAAGATGCCTAAAAAAATCATCACCGCGGCCATCACCGCGCTGGCGCTGCTCGGCCCTATCGGCTCGATGGCGCAGACCTACCCGTCGCGACCGGTCACGCTGGTCGTGCCTTATCCGGCCGGAGGTGGCGCCGACATCATCGGACGCATGCTGGCTGAGGCGATGAAACCCGCCCTCGGTCAGCCGGTGACGGTGACCAATCGCCCGGGCGGTCAGGGCACGATCGGCACGGCCGAAGTGCTGCGCTCGGCCCCGGACGGCTACAACATCGTGCTCAGCGCGGTAGCCACCTTGACAGTGCAACCGCATCGGCAGGACCTGCCCTACAACAGCCCGGACGATTACGACCCGATCATCAAGGTGGCCAATCTGCCGATGGTGCTGGCCGTGCAGTCGACTTCGCCATGGAAGAGCGCCAAAGAACTGATGGAATATTTGCGCGCCAATCCGGGCAAGATCCGCGTCGGCACGCCGGGCAATGGCTCGATCGGACATTTGATCGTGGCCAGCGTCAACAGCAAGGCCGGGGTCAAGCTGGCCCATGTGCCTTATGCCAGCGGCGCCGAATCGATCCCCTCGCTGCTGGGCGGGCATATCGAGGCGGTAGTCGCCCATCCGTCCGAGTTGCTGCCCCATGTAAAGGCCAAGACCTTGACCGTGCTGGCGACCTTTGAAGACCATCGCAACAGCAGTTTCCCCGATGCGCTGACCTTTCGCGAAGTCGGCTATGACGTCGTGATGGGTGTCTATTACCCGGTGCTGGCACCGAAGAACATGCCGGCCGACGTCAAGGCCAAATTGTTCAAAGCCGCCAAGGCAGCGATCGAAAGCCCGGCATTCAGCGGGCCGGCCAAGGACCGCGGCTACATCCTCGAAGTCAAGGATCCCGAGTTGTTCCGCAAAGAAATCTGGGGCGACTACCGCGCCAACCTGCTGCTGCTGACCGAGCTCGGCATGGGCAAGAAATGAACGCGCGCTTGATGGGTTTGATCGCAGGCCTGGTTTTCCTGCTGATCGGCAGCGGACAAATCTATCTTTCGCTGCGTTTGCCCGGTGGTCTGGGGCTGAATGCTGCCGAGCCAGGGCCGGGGCTGTTCCCGATGATGGTCGGCAGCTTGATGTGTGTTGCCGCCATTGCGCATCTGGCGCAGACCTGGGTCGCACAGCGCGGCGAGCAGGCCGAGCCGGGAAGGCTGCCGGTCGACATCGCGTTGCTGACGGCGACGCTCGCCGCCTACATCCTGCTGCTGCCGCGCGCCGGCTTCGTGATTTCATCGGTGCTGCTGCTGCTCGGGACATTGTCGATCTACGGCATGCCAGGTCTGTGGCGCAGGCTTGCCACGGCCGTCATCGCGACTGCAGTCTCCTACCTGGTCTTCACGCTGGCGCTCGGTGTGATCATGCCCAACCCAACCTGGTTCAATTGATATGAGCGCATTTGAAGGTCTGGCCTTCGGCTTCTCCATTGCCCTGCAATGGCAGAACCTGCTGGCATGCTTTGCGGGTGTATTGATCGGCACCGTGGTCGGCGTGCTGCCGGGGATCGGCCCGATCGGCGCGATGGCGCTGCTGCTGCCGGTGACCTACACGATGACACCGGCCGGCGCGCTGATCATGCTGGCCGGCATCTATTACGGCTCGATGTATGGCGGCTCGACGACCTCGATTTTGCTCAACGTACCCGGTGAGGTGTCGTCGATCATCACCACCCTGGACGGCTACGAGATGGCCCGGCGCGGGCGCGCCGGAGCGGCCTTGTTCGTCGCTGCAATCGGCTCCTTTGTGGCCGGTTCGATCGGCATCCTGGGTCTGGCCTTCATGGCGCCGGTTCTGGCCAGTTCGGCGCTGCGCTTCGGTCCGCCGGAGTTCTTCGCGCTTTGCATCCTCGGCCTGCTGGTGCTGTCGCGCCTGACCGGCTCATCGCTGGTCCGCGCTGCGGTGATGGTGGCGCTGGGCCTGGGCTTGAGCACGGTCGGGATGGAGCCGATGTCGGGCGTGACTCGTTTTACCTTCGGCTCGCTCGAACTGTCGCAGGGGCTGGAGCTGGTGCCGATCGCGATCGGCCTGTTCGGCGTCGCCGACCTGCTGTCTTCAGCGCATGACAAGCTGACCGCCGAGCGACCGCTGCCGGTGCGGATGCGCGAGCTGCTGCCGACAAAGCTGGAATGGAAGCGCTCGCAATGGCCGATCGTCCGGGGTTCGGTGATGGGCTTCTTGTTCGGGCTGATCCCCGGGCCGACCGCGATGATCGCTACTTTCAGCAGCTATGCGCTGGAGCGCAAGCTGTCCAAGCATCCGGAAGAATTCGGCCATGGCGCGATTGAAGGGGTGGCCGGCCCGGAGAGCGCCAACAACGGCGCGGCCCAAGGCGCTTTCATCCCCTTGCTTGCCCTGGGCATTCCGTTCGCACCGGCCTCGGCGATGCTGCTGACCGCCTTGTTGATCCATGGCGCGCAGACCGGCCCGCTGCTGATGGTCAACAACCCCGAGATCTTCTGGGGCGTGACCTCGAGCATGTATGTCGGCAACGTCATGCTGCTGCTGCTGAACCTGCCCTTGATCGGCATCTTTGTCTCGCTGCTGCGCCTGCCGATGTACCTGATCTCGAGCCTGGTGGCGCTGCTTTGCCTGGTCGGAACCTATGCCATCTCGAACAGCCTGCTCGACCTCTGGGTATTGCTCGCCAGCGGCATCGCCGGCTACACCCTGCGGCAACTGAAATTCGAGCCCGCCATCCTCTTGATGGCCTTGGCGCTGGGGCCGATTCTGGAGCGTTCGTTTCTGCAGTCGCTCTACCTGACACAGGGCAATCTGGGCGAGGTGATGCAGCGCCCGATCGCCGGCTCGATGCTGGTCATCGCGCTGCTGGTGCTGCTCTATCCGATGCTGAAATGGCTGTTCGCCCGGAAACGTTCCGCACCAGTTGCCACCGCCTGAACCCAACGGAAACCCAATGCTCGACCGATCCCTCATCCAAGCCCTCGCCAGTCAGTTGCAATCAGCTCGCAAAGCAAGAACAAGACTGCGCCAGTTCTCGAAATCGCATCCCAGCATGACGCTGGCCGACAGCTATGCGGTGCAAAGCGCCTGGGTCGACCTGGAGCTCGCTTCCGGGCGGACCATCAAGGGCCGCAAGATCGGCCTGACATCACAGGCGATGCAACAGACCTTCCAGGCCAGCGAGCCGACCCATGCGCCGCTGATGGACGATATGTTCTTTGCCGAAGGCAGCGTGATCCCGACCTCGCGCTTCCTCGCGCCGCGCGTCGAGGCTGAACTCGCATTTGTCCTCGGCCGACCATTGAAAGGGCCGGGCGTGACAATGTTCGACGCGCTGGCTGCGATCGCCTATGTCACACCGGCGATCGAAATCATCGACGCAAGGATGGAACTGGTCGATGCGCTGACCAAGGGCAGCCGCAGTGTTGTCGATCAGGTGGCCGATTTCGCTGGCTGCGCGGGCATCGTCGTCGGCGGCCGACCGATGAAGCCGGACGAACTCGATCTGCGCAGGGTCGGTGCGATCCTGTTCAAGAACGGCGTGATCGAAGAGACCGGTTTGTCGGCGGCGGTGATGAACCATCCGGCCCATGCGCTGGCCTGGCTGGCCAACCAACTTGCGGCTGAAGGCGGGCAACTCGAGGCCGGCGAACTGGTACTGGCCGGCGCATTCACGCGGCCCTTGCCGGTCGCTGCCGGAGACAGCATCCATGTCGACTATGGCCCGCTGGGCAGCGTCGCCTTGCAATGGGCAGCGGCGTAGCGTCCTTTTGAGGGGGCGGCAGATTTTTTCACCGGGCTGAAGACGGCCTATTTTTCGAAGGCCCCAATTGCCTGCAGAGAATCGGCGCGCAATTGCAATCGGGCAGCGGGTCTGGCTTTTTTATATATTTATTTATTTATTATTTTTCCTGATCCGCATCGCCAGGCTTCGCATCACATTCCTGGCAATATGCGGGCTGATCTTGATGGCAATTTCAAAGTCCCTGCCGGAAAGCCGCATCAGCCGGCAGTCAGTCGCCACCTGAGCCCCAGCCGAACGCGGCAGACCGTCAAGCAGGCCCATTTCGCCGAAGAAATCCCCGGGATTGAGCGTTGCCAAGATCGTCGGCGCGCGGTTGCCACCGCCCTTGTAAATATTTACCGTTCCCTGGTCGATGATGTATAAGTTATCAGCCGCATCACCCTCGAGGAAAATATTCTCTCCGCGCGAATAGGAAACCTGTTTCATGCACCCCATGATGGCCAGAGTATCTTCAATGCCGAGATCGGCGAAGAAGGGTATTTTATTTATGATACTAGTTGCCATGGTTTCTCATGAATTAATAAAAATTGATACCAAAACCCCGGGATGAAACGATATTCATTTCAAATCACTCTTCCGAGCCTCACAATTACCCCGCCTCGCATTGCGCCAGCGTTGCACGCAAGGAATCCCCCCAGACCCGGCTCGCCGTGGTTCCATCCAGAACCTCGAATCCGACCTCCATCAACGGCTTTGCCACCTTGCGGTAGAACTCGGGGAATAGATGCGCCAGGTCGGCATGGCCCGACTGTCCGTCGCCGTGAGCAACACCGCATTCGACGAACTCGGCATTGAGCGCGGGGAGCTTTTGCAGGTAAGCGGGGTCGGCAAGCTGGCCGATCAAGTCGGCCGCTTGCACAAGATCCGGCCAGGAAAAACGGCTGCGTCCTAGGGCGAGCAGCTGCTGCGACACCGGGAAACGCGTATGTTCAATATTGGCACCCAAGACTTCGGCGTCGATCAGCGGATGCTTGGCAAACAACTGCCGGACCAGCGCCACACCGCGGTCGACATGGATCGGCGTCAGGAAGGCATCGGTCGCACCGCTGGGCAGTTGCCGCCAGCCGCCCAGGCCATCGGCTGCCATAGACCCCTTGATGTCGCCTGGCAGCGCATCCTTGACATAACCGATGTCGTGGAAGAGCAAGGAGATGATGTAGTGGACCCAATCCGACGCCGAGACCGGATCACCGAGGGCCTGTTTGCCCTCGAGAATCTGCTGCCCCACAAGGCAGACCAGCAAGGTATGTTCACGGTTGTGATAGGGCGCATCGGTGCGGGCAATGCAGGCCAACGCGACTTCGGCCGCATCGAGCAGGGCCTGCAGACGCTGCGGTTCACTCGCACCAAAAGCCACTTCGAAGCGGGCTTTCAACAGCGCCTGAAGCTGGCCGATCAAGTTGTCAGGCGGGCTGAACGGGACGATCTTCCCGGCCTTGTCACGGCGCCAGGGGAATGCTGCCTGGTCAGAGTCCAACCCGGTCACGGGGGCGGTCACGGGGGCGGTCACGGGGTCGATCATCTCCAAGCCCCGTCGCCGTCAGGCCTGTCGAGCCGACGCAGCGTATTAAACACAGCCGCAATCGCAAAAACGCACATGGAAGCCTTTAATTGATTAAACATTTTTAACGTTTTTACATTTTTTCCAATCCGGATAAACCTTTATCTGGATTGGACCAATTATCCGGAATCGTCCACCAGCGGCACAACCGCCTGTTTGCCCGGGTCTGAGGCCACGAAGAAATGTTGCATGCGCTGCGGCAAGGTTGCGGCAAGTGTCAGCGCGTATGCTCGCTCTCGGACCCACCTTCGAGAAACAAGCACCCCATGTCGACCCCCATTCCCGCAACCTTGATCGCCGGTGACGGCATCGGCCCTGAAATCGTCGAAGCCACGCTGGCCGTCCTCAATGCGCTACAGGCCCCGTTTGTCTGGGACCGGCAAGTCGCGGGGCTCGGCGGCGTCGCCGCTGCCGGCGACCCCTTGCCCGAGGCCACGCTGGAAAGCATCCGCCGCACCCGACTGGCCTTGAAGGGGCCGCTTGAAACGCCTTCGGGCGGCGGCTACCGTTCGTCCAATGTCAGGCTGCGCGAAGAGTTCCAGCTTTACGCCAACTTGCGACCGGCGCGAACCATCGTCCCCGGCGGGCGTTTCGACAACATCGATTTGGTGGTCGTGCGCGAGAACCTCGAGGGCCTGTATATCGGCCATGAGCATTACGTGCCGATTGATGGTGACCCCCATGCTGTGGCGATGGCGACCGGCATCAACACCCGCCAAGGCAGCCGTCGACTGCTCGAATATGCCTTCGAATTCGCGGTCAAGCAGGGCCGCAAGAAGGTCACCATCGTCCACAAGGCCAACATCATGAAGGCGCTGACCGGCCTCTTTCTCGAAACCGGCATCGAGCTTTATGAGCGCAAGTACAAGGGCCTGTTCGAGCTCGACACCGTCATCGTCGATGCCTGCGCGATGAAGTTGGTGATCAATCCCTGGCAGTTCGATGTGCTGGTGACGACCAATCTGTTCGGCGACATCCTGTCTGACCTGGTCGCCGGTCTGGTCGGCGGACTCGGCATGGCGCCGGGCGCCAATATCGGCGCCGATGCGGCGATCTTCGAAGCCGTGCATGGTTCGGCACCCGATATTGCCGGCAAAGGCATCGCGAACCCGACCGCCTTGCTGCTCGCCGCCGCGATGATGCTCGACCATTGCCAGCTCGGCGCGATGGCCACGCGACTGCGCCGCGCGCTCGATGAAACGCTCAACATCGACAAGGTCCGCACCGGTGATCTGGGTGGCAAGGCGAGCACCGCGACCTTCACGCAAGCAATGCTGAGCCGGATCAGCCTCAGCTGATGCGCTTATTTTTTGGCCGGCTTGGTCGCGGTCTTCAGCGCGACCTTGTCGGCGAGCGCCGGCGCGGCTTCGATCAGCGCTGGCAAAATCGTCGGCGCCTTGATGCGCAGCTGCTTGTTGACATTCATGCGGCCGAAAACGACCTCGATGTCAGCACGCGCAACGCCGAACTCACCCGCCAGGAAGCGCACCATATGGTCAGTGGCGCGGCCGGCACGCGGCGCGGCGGTGACGCTGATCTTGAGCTGCTTGTCCTTGACCTTGCCGATCGCGTCCTTGGAGGCGCCCGGCGTGCCCAGCACATTGAGCACCAGAATATCGCCTTCCCAATGGTAGAAGGACTTAGTCGCCACGGCGAATCTGACTGCTCAAGGCTGCTGACATCAAATCGATCATTCGCTTTTCCCGGTTGTTTTGATTATATTTGCGCAAAAAAGCATTTAGTTTGGCTTGTGGCGCGCCAACCCTGCGCCTGGAAGAACCCCCTATGGCCTATGACTTCCTGCAGCGCCTGACCGGGCGGCAACGCACCAGGCTGGCGAACCGGCAGCTCGGCGGCATTCTTGCGTTCGTCGCCGGCGCCATCAATGCCGGGGGGTTTCTGGCGGTGCAGCGTTACACCTCGCACATGACCGGGATCATTTCAGCCATTGCCGATGACCTGGCCACCGGTGGCGTCGCGGTGGCATTGGGCGGGTTGGCGTCCTTGCTGTCCTTCATCAGCGGCGCAGCCTGCACCGCCATCCTGTTCAACTGGGCCAGAAGGCGCCAGTTACAGAGCAAATTCGCCCTGGCCCTGCTCGCCGAAGCCGGTTTGCTGCTGCTGTTCGGCATGGTCGGCGCCAACCTGAGTTCGTTCGCACATCTATTGGTACCGACAGCGGTGCTGCTGCTGTGCTTCATCATGGGCCTGCAAAACGCCATCGTGACGAAGATTTCGCAGGCCGAGATCCGCACCACGCATATGACCGGGGTTGTCACCGACCTCGGGCTCGAACTCGGTCGCCTGATTTATTGGAATCGCACTGAGGCCGCCAACCAGATCCACTTCGTCGTGGCCAACCGCGACCGGCTGTTCATCCATGCAACGATCCTGGGGTTGTTCTTCGTCGGCGGGTTGACCGGCGCGCTGGCATTCAAGCAATTCGGCTTCTCGGCCACCCTGCCGATTGCCGGCCTGCTGCTGATCCTGGCGGCGCCACCACTGATCATCGACATCAGGCGCGGTTCAGTGAAGTTGCTGAGCTCATGACTGCCGTTTCCCAGTGGCTGACGATCGACTGGTTGCTGCTGCTGCTGGCGGGCTGGTTGTTGATCGGCGCGCTGGGAGTGCTGGCGCTGAATCGGCTTGAGCTGGTGGCGCGCTGGCTGTTCCCGGCCGGGGGCTGCTGCGGCTTGCTGCTGTTCGGCCTGGCCCTGACGGCGCTGCCCGCTGCGCCCGAAGTGGCGGTGCTGCCGATCGGCCTGCCAAGCCTGCCTTTTCATCTGCGGCTCGACGCCTTGTCAGCCTATTTCCTGATGGTGATCGGCGCCGCCTCGGCCGGCATCTCGGCCTTCGCCTCAGGCTATTTCCGCCAGGGCGAAGGCACACCGCCGGGCTTGTTATGCCTTGAATACCATGTCTTCCTGGCCAGCATGGCCGGGGTCGTACTGGCTGACGATGCCTATGCCTTCATGGTGATGTGGGAAACGATGGCGCTGTCATCGTTTTTTCTGGTCACGGCCAACCACCGCATCGCCGAAGTACGCAGCGCCGGCTATCTGTACATCACGATGGCGCGCATCGGCGCGATCGCCATCCTGCTCTGCTTTGGCGTGTTGCAGGCGAACACCGGCGACTACCGTTTCGCCAATATGCGCGCGCAGGAGCTGACGCCATTCTGGGCCAGCGCCGGCTTCCTGCTGGCCTTGCTCGGCTTCGGCGCCAAGGCGGGCGTGCTGCCGCTGCATGTCTGGTTGCCCGAAGCGCACCCGGCAGCACCATCGCCGGTTTCGGCCCTGATGAGCGGCGTGATGCTGAACACCGCCATCTACGGCCTGCTGCGGGTGTCGTTCGACCTGCTGCCGATGCAGCAATGGTGGTGGGGCGGCCTGCTGCTGGCGGTCGGGCTGGCCACAGCACTCTACGGCGTCGTGTTTGCTGCGGCGCAGACCGACATGAAGCGCCTGCTGGCCTATTCGTCGATCGAGAACATGGGCCTGCTGTTCGTCGGCCTGGGTCTGACGCTGATTTTCTCGGCCTTCGATATGGCGCCGACGGCCGCACTGGCGTTGACCGCCACGCTCTATCACGTCGCCAGCCATGCCTGCTTCAAGAGCTTGCTGTTCCTCGGCACCGGCAGCGTCCTGCATGCGACCTCGGAGCGCAATCTCGGCCGTCTTGGCGGGCTGATCCGCACGATGCCCTGGGTCGCCTGGCTGATGCTGCTGGGCGTGCTGGCCAGCGCGGGCTTGCCGCCGCTGGGCGGCTTTGTCTCGGAATGGTTGCTGCTGCAGAGTTTTCTGTTCACGCCTGACCTGCCGCTGCCCTTGCTGACGATGCTGATCCCGGTGGTCGCGGCGCTGATCGCGCTGGTGGCGGCATTGGCGGGCTACACGATGGTCAAGTTCTTCGGCGTGATCTTCCTTGGCCAGCCGCGCGAAGACAAGCTCGCCCATGCGCATGACGCCGGTTGGTGGGAGCGCGCCGGCATGCTCTGGCTGGCGCTGGGTTGCTTGGCGCTGGGCCTGCTGCCAACGCAATTCATCCAGTTGATCGACCCGGTCACGCAGCAACTGGTACAAGCCGGGCTGGGCGCGCGCACCGCGGCGAACGGCTGGCTGCTGGCGCCGGTCAGCATGGATCAGGCGAGTTACGGGCCGGTGATTTTCCTGCTCGGCATCCTCGGCAGCTTTGCGCTGGCTTTCCTGCTGGTGCGCCTGCTCTACCATGGCCGGATAAGGCGCGCGCCGCCCTGGGCCTGCGGCTTTCCCTGGGGCAATGCACGGATGCAGGACACGGCCGAAGGCTTCGGTCAGCCGATCCGGCAGATCTTCGAACCCTTCTTCCGGATGCAGCGCGAATTGCCGTCGCCATTCGATCTCAAACCGCGCTACAGCATCAAGCTGGAAGACCATTTCTGGCATTGGCTTTATCTGCCACTGGCCGATCTGGCCGCCTACCTGGCACGCTTGATCGGCTTGATGCAGCAGGGTCGCATTGCGGTCTATCTGCTCTACAGCTTCCTGACGCTGACCGCCACGCTGCTGGTGGTGATGTGATGACCGGCGTGATTTCGCAACTGCTTGAAATCCTGCTGGCGCTGGCGCTGGCGCCGCTGCTCAGCGGTTGGAGCAGGCAATGCAGCGCCTGGCTGCTGAACCGCAAGGCGCCGAGCCTGCTGCTGCCCTACCGGACGCTGCACAAGCTGTTCAACAAGGAGTCGATCGTCGCCACCCAT
>CANFIC010000057.1 GCA_947446685.1 Burkholderiales bacterium | reverse complement strand
CTCTCGGCACTCGTCAAGCGCGCCCGCAAAAACGTGCCTGCCAGCAGGCGCGTTGAGGCATCGGCCATCAGTTATTTCCGGAAGGCTGCAGTGAAGCGGTTGACCGCTTCCTTGAACTGCGATGAAATTTCCGCCCAGTCGGCCCGGTAGTAGTTGCCGGGAAGCCGGTACCAGGACTCCATCGCATAAGGTCGTTCGTCCTTGGCATTCTTGCTCGCAGGGGCCAGCCCGGAACTATTGACCCAGGCCGTCTGGCCATCTTTTGAGAGCGACCAGGCGAGGAATAGTTTGGCCGCATTCGGATGCGGCGACTTGGCGGCAATGCTGAGGAAATATGGCACGGCCAGTCCGGGCTCCGGAAACTTCCAGCGCAAGGGCGCGCCATTGCGCAATTGATTGCCCGCCGCAGTATCGGCAGTCACTGCAAACGCCATCGGAAATTCGCCTGTCACCAGACGATCAATCATCGGGTTGACGGCGCTGAACACCGCGGGCTTCAAAGCCGCGAGTTTTTTCAGAAAATCAGGCCCATATTGTTTTTCGAAAAAATAATAGGTCAGCTGGGTGGTTCCGCCAGCACGTATATCGACCGTCGCGGTGGCGCCGCCAAAGGGCGCTGCCGGCAACTGGTCCCAGGTTTTCAAGTTGGCCAGCCAGGCTTTCTGCTCAGGGTTGACTTCCTCGGCATTCCAGGCCACACCGATATGGGCCAGCCCGATGGCATACCAGTAGCCCTCTTTTTTCCACGGATCCGGAATCAGATTGGCTGTCGGTGGCGTCCACTTCAGCAGCAACTTTTTCTCGGCCAGATCATCGCCAACATGGGGGCTGGAGTTCATCCAGACATCGGCCACATGAGTGCCGGCCTGGAATTCGCTGCTGAAGCGCTGCACCAGGGCGCCACCCGAGCCGACGAAGGTCTTGACTGAGATGCAGGGGAAGAGTTTCTTGAAACGCTCGATCACATCGGCCGAGTTGTCTCTCAGCACCAGCGTGTAGAGCATGACCGTGTTTTCCTGGCAAGCAGCTTGCACGACCTCGCGACTCAGGCCCGGCAGATATTGCTGGGCGCTTTTCCAGGCTTCGTCGTCAATCGCGGCCTGTGCAGTCGAGCCCTGAAGCAAGGTGAAAACTGCCGCCGAAACCACCAGCGCTTTGGCAAAACCAGGGAAATACATCGTCTCGTCTCCTGTAACTCGCTGTGCCAGCAGATGCTTCTTCGGGGGCCTGTTTCGCTTGAACAATATCCCGGGGTTGACAGCTGTTTCGCCCGCTTGATTCAAGAGCCTCAGCAACTCCGGATCAGCAAAATTACTTTAGCACCGCACCCGGCAAGGCCCTGAGCCTTGCAGCGACATTTGCGTCCATATTTTGAGATATTGAAAAGGTCCGCCCAGTCCCGGGCAGGAGGCTCTGCATAATCCCGGCATGGCCTTGCGCAGCAAAATCGTTCCCCTCGTGGTGGCCAGTCCGCTGTTCTTGCAGAACGTCGACAGCTCGGTCATGGCGACGGCGTTGCCGAGCATCGCCAGCTCCTTGGATGTCGATGTGCTGCATCTGAATCTGGCGATCACGTCCTACCTTTTGAGCCTGGCGGTGTTCCTGCCGCTGAGTGGTTGGGTGGCCGAGCGATTCGGTGCCAAGCGGGTGTTCTGCACGGCGATCGCGATGTTCTCGCTCGGCTCGGCGTTATGCGGCATGGCCGACTCGCTGGCTTCGCTGGTGCTGTACCGGATTCTGCAAGGTCTGGGCGGCGCGATGATGCTGCCGGTGGGCCGGCTGATCCTGCTGCGCAGCGTGCCGGCCACGCAGCTGATCGCCGCGATGGTCTGGTTCACCGTGCCGCCGGTGATCGGCCGCATGCTGGGCCCGCTGCTCGGTGGCGCGATCGTCACCTGGACCAGCTGGCGCTGGATCTTCCTGGTGAATATCCCCTTCGGCTTGCTGAGCATCGCGATGGCGATGCTGTTCATCGACGACAGCAAGGAAGTCGCCAGCACCGGATCGTTCGACCTCGGCGGCTTCCTGCTCTTGGCCTTTGGCCTGACCGGCATGATCGGTGCGCTTGAGGCTGCCGGCAAGGGCCTGCTGCCAAGCTGGGTGATCGGGCTGATCGGCGCGGCCGGATTGCTGGCCACGGTGATTTACTGCCGGCGCAGCAAAGCCGACCCGATCATCGACTTTGCCATCCTTTGGCATCCGACTTATCGGACTTCAATCATCGGCGGGGCGCCGTTGCGCATCGCTGTCGGCGCCTCGCCTTTTTTGCTGCCCTTGATGCTGCAACTGGGTTTCGGTCTGTCCGCCCTGGACGCCGGACTGCTGACCATGGCCACAGCGGTCGGCTCGCTGGCCACCCGTGCGGTGATGGTCAAAGCGATCCGCCTGATCGGCTATCGCTCGCTGCTGATCACCACCACCGCCTTGACCAGCCTGATCTACGCCAGCTATGCCTTGTTCACGGCGCAGACGCCGCATCCGCTGATGTTCGGCGTGCTGATGATCGGCGGCCTGGTCAATGCGCTGGGAATGGTGGCGCTGCAGACACTGGGCTATTCCGAAATTCCCAAACCCCTCATGAGCCATGCCACCACCTTGGCGAGCATGGCGCAGCAGCTCTGCTTGAGCCTGGGCGTGATGTTTGGTGCCTCGCTGTTGAGTGCTGCAGTCTGGTGGCGCGGTGGCACGACCACCTTGATCGCTGCCGACTTTTCACCCGCCTTCGTGGCGATAGGCGCGATCACGCTGCTGTCGCTGGCGTTTTTCTTGCGCCTGAAGAAGGATGCTGAATAAACCAAAATACATTGTCTGCGCTGTTTAATCATAAGCGAGGCTTATCTAAATGCAACGCAAACCCTGTAAAAATCAGGTCCGTTGCGCCCTAACATGGCGGACTGATTTCGCGCCACCCTTCGCTGCTGCCTGGCGAATGGATTGGCAGCCCGCCAAATTCTTACCGGATCAAGCCTGTGTCTGAACTCGCCGTGCCGACCTTGGCCCGCTTTGCTGCCGGGCTCCGTTACGAGGACCTGCCCGACGAAGTGGTGCGGCAGGCGCGCAATTGCATCATCGACACCGTCGGCGTCGCGGTTTACGGCTCACGCCTGCCCTGGAGCCGCATCATCGCCGCCTACGCCTTGCGCAATGGCGCGGGCGGCGCTTGCAGCCTGTTCGGCAACCCGCAGGCCAGGGTGCATGCGCCCTTCGCAGCGTTGGCCAATGGCGCTTTTTCACATGCGTTCGAGCAGGACAGCCTGCGCCGTCCCGGCGCTGCGGTTCATCCCGGCGCTTCGCTGCTGCCGGCTGCCTTGGCTGCGGCCGAAACCAGCCAGGCCAGCGGAAGACGTTTGCTGACCGCCTTTGTCGCCGGGCTGGAGGTGATGTTCAGAATCGGTGCGGCCTCGCGCCACAGCAGCGAAGCGCTGGGCTTCCACGGCCCCGGCTTGACCGGCCCCTACGGCGCAGCGATTGCCAGCGGCCTGGTCCAGGGCCTGGATGCAGATCAGTTGGCTGCGGCGCTGGGCATCGCCGGCTCGCTGTCAGGCGGCTTGCTGGCATTCACCAAGGCCGACCAGGGCGCGATGGTCAAACGGCTGCATCTGGGGCGGGCGGCAGAGTCCGGCATCCTCGCCTCGCAACTGGCCGGCGATGGTTTCGAAGGTCCGCACAATGTGCTGGAAGGCCGCTATGGTTTTCTCGAAGCCTATTGCCGCGATGCCGATCCGTCCAGGCTGACTGCCGGTCTGGGCCAGGAATGGGAAACGCTGCGCATCTGCATCAAGGCTTATCCCTGCCATATCACCGCGCATACGCCGATCCAGGCGCTGCGCCGCTTGATGGCCGAGCATCAATTCACTGCGGCTGACGTGAGCTCCTTGAGCATCAGCGGCGCTCATAAGTTGATCAGCCATCATGATTTGCGCGAACCGCAGGATCTGATGCAAGCGCAATATTCGGTGCCTTTTTGCGTCGCCCTGGCGCTGGTCCGCGACCCGGCTGATCCGCGCAGCTGGGACGATGCCGCGCTGGCCGACCCCTTGATTCGAAGCCTCTGCCGGATGATCAGGCTGCAGCCTTTTGCCGAGGGCGAAAAGCTCGACTCGGGCTGGCACACCCGCATCGCGGTCGATCTGCGCGATGGCCGGCGTCTGACTGCGGAAGGCCTGAGCTTTCGCGGCATGCCTGAAGACCCGCTCAGCGATGAGGAAATCGCCGCAAAATTCCGTTTGCTGATCGGCAATGCCGACCGGGCCAAAGCCGAGTTACTGCTGGCCGGACTGCAGCAACTCGAGGCGGCTGACGATGTGAAGATCTTCGCCGCAGCAGCTTCACTTTAAAACCAATTGACCCAGGTAATCCCGATGGATATTCAAAGACGACAACTCGGCAAGTTCAGCGCGGCAATCGCGGGCGCCGCCATCCTGCCGCGCGCATTCGCGAAACCGGACGCAGCACCGACTTACCCTTCGCGGCCGATCACGCTGGTGATTCCGTTCGAGGCCGGCGGCGGCACCGACATCGTCGGCCGGGTCATCGGCAACAAGCTCAGCGAAGCGCTGGGCCAGCCAGTGGTGATCGAGAACAAGGCCGGCGGCAATGGCTCGATCGGCGCCAACAAAGTGGCCAAGTCGGCCCCTGATGGCCATACGCTGACGATGGTCACCGGCAGCCTCACGGTCAACGTGACCCTGCAGGGCAACAAGCAGCCCTATGACCTCTTGCGCGACTTCGTGCCAGTCACCCAGATCACCTCGCAGCCCTATGTGCTGGTGGCCAATCCGGCCATGCCGGCCAAGACCTTGGCCGAGCTGATCGCGCTGGCCAGGGCCAAGCCCGGGACATTGAATTTCGGCAGCTCGGGCATCGGCGGCCTGAGCCATCTGTCGGGCGAGCTGTTCGCGCTGCTGGCCAAGATCAAGATGACCCATATTCCCTACAAGGGCGGCAGCCCGGCGATGAATGCAGTGATCGGCGGACAGATCCAGATGCTGTTTTCGACCCGCATCCAGGCCCACCCTTTCATCACCTCGGGGCAACTGCGCGCCCTGGCCGTCAGCACCGCCGCCCGCTCGCCGGCTGCACCCGATCTGCCGACGATGCAGGAGGGCGGCGTACCGGGTTTCGAAGTGGCGGGCTGGTACGGCATGCTGGCGCCGGCCGGCACCCCGGCAGCAATCGTCGAGAAGCTCAACCATGCCATCGTCAATATTCTGAAAATGCCTGAAGTGCGCGAAAGAATGGATTTCGACGGCTCGGTCGCGGTGGGCAGCAGCTCGGCAGCCTTCGGCGCCCATCTGCGCAGCGAGGTCGAAAAATGGCGCCGGGTGATCCACGAAGCCAACATTCCGATCGGATGAACCCCATGCAGGATCAAACCAGAACTGCAAGCACTAGCTTCGCCATCGAGCTCGCCTCACGCAGCAATGCGTTGCGTTGGCAAGACCTGCCAGCCGCAGCGGTCCATTGGGCCAAGGTCGGCATCCTCGACACCGTGGGTGTCACGCTGGCTGGCAGCCATGAGAGCGCCACAATCCTTGCCGCGCAAGCGCTCGAGCTGAACAGCGGGCCGAGCCTGTTGGCCGGGCAAAAGCGCCGGGTCGGCAGCCTCGACGCCGCGCTGATCAACGGTACGGCCTCGCATGCGCTTGACTTCGACGACTGCAACAACACCATGGGCGGTCATCCATCGGCGCCGGTGTTGTCGGCCCTGTTCGCGCTGGCCGATGAGCTGGGCAGCAAGGGCGAGGATTTCGTCCTCGCCTATGTGGCGGGCTTCGAGGTCGAGACCAAGATCGCCCTGGCGGTCAACTTCCATCACTACACCAAGGGCTGGCATCCGACCGCCACGCTGGGCGTCTTCGGCGCTGCCGCAGCCTGCGCCAAGCTGATGGGCCTGGACGCGCAGCAAACCGCCACCGCCCTGGCTTTGGCGGCTTCATTCGCTTCGGGCATCAAGGCCAATTTCGGCACCATGACCAAGCCGCTGCATGTCGGTCATTGCGCCCGCAACGGCCTCTATGCTGCGCGGCTGGCACGTACCGGCTACACCGCCAACAGCGGCAATGTGTTCGAACATGAGCATGGCTTCCTCGACGTCTTCAACGGCCCCGGCACCTATGACGCCGGCCGTGCGCTGAGCGCCTGGGCAGCGCCGCTCGACATCATCACGCCGGGCATCGCGATCAAGCAATATCCCTGCTGCGGCAGCACCCACCCGGCCATCGACGCCATGCTCGATGTCGTGCGTACGCATCAACCGCAGGCGGCAGACATCGCCAGGATCGAGGCCTGGATCCATGGCCGCAGGCTCCAGCACACGAACCGCGCCAACCCGCAAAGCGCGCTCGACGCCAAGTTCAGCCTGCAATATGTGCTGGCCCGCGCGGTCACCGACCGCTGTGTTGCGGTCGACCATTTCGAAGGCCAGGCTTACCTGGACCCGGCAGCGCGCGAGCTGCTGCCGCTGATTCATGTAGCGGCTTATGACGCGAGCCAGTTCCCGGACGAGAACCATTTCGGCGGCGCGGTGCGGGTCACGCTGAAGAACGGCCAGGTCCTGGCCAGCCAGGTCGACCAACCGCTGGGCCGTACTTCGGCGAACGCTTTGCCGGCCGATTTGCTGCGGGCCAAGTTCAGGCTTTGCGCCAGCAAGGTGCTGCAGCCCGAAGCGATCACGCCGATCGTGCAGATGATTGAAACGATTGAAACCCTGGACGATATGCGCTTGCTGTCGGCCCGGATCATGCAAGCCAACTTTGACTAAGGAATTGACAGTGACTCCAGTGATACATGAATACGACGTGGTGGTGGTCGGCAAGGGCAATGCCGCCTTGTGCGCGGCGCTTGCAGCCAAGGACCATGGCTTGCGCGTCGCCATCCTCGAAGCCGCACCGGAAGAAGAGTCAGGTGGCAACAGCCGCTTTGCCGGCGGCGTGATGCGCTTCGCCTATTCGACGGTCGAAGAGCTGCAGCAAGTCACCGAGCTGAGCGAAGAAGAGATCGCCACCAGCGATTTCGGCACCAACACCACCGATGAATTCTTCGACGATATGTTCCGTCTGACGAATTTCCGCACCGATCCGCAACTGTCTGAAATCCTCGTCACGCGCAGCCTCGAGATCATGATCTGGCTGCGTGCCAAGGGGGTGAAATTCGTCCCCAACTTCGGCCGCCAATCGGCCCTGGTGAACGGCCGGCGCAAGTTCTTCGGTCGCTTGCCGATCGAAGCCTCGGGCGGTGGTGCCGGGCTGGTGCAGTTTCTCGACAAGGCAGCGGTCAAGGCCGGCATCGACGTGCATTACCGCACCCGCGCCAAGTCGCTGATCTTCGAAGGCGAACGTGTCGTTGGCGTGCATACCAACCAGGGCGGCGTGCCGGTCGATTTCCACGCCAAATCGGTGGTGCTGGCCTGTGGCGGCTTTGAAGCCAATGCCGAAATGCGCGCACGCTATCTGGGCCCGGGCTGGGAGCTGGCCAAGGTGCGCGGCTCACGCTTCAACCAGGGCGACGGGCTGAACATGGCCTTGGCCGCTGGTGCAGCAGCGCATGGCAACTGGTCGGGCGCGCATGCCACCGGCTGGGACGTCAATGCTCCGGATTTCGGCGACATCAATGTCGGCGACCAGTTCCAGAAGCACAGCTATATCTTCGGCCTGCTGATCAATTCCGAGGGCAAGCGCTTCGTCGACGAAGGGCTTGATTTCCATTCCTTCACCTACGCCAAATATGGCGGTGAATTGCTCAAGCAGCCGGGCCAGTTTGCCTGGCAGGTGTTCGACGCCAAGACAGCCAAATTGCTGCGCTCCGAGTACCGGATCAAGATGATGACCAAGGTCAGCGCCAACACGCTGGAAGAACTGGCGACCAAGCTCGAAGGCGTCGACCCGGCAGTCTTTCTGGAAACCGTGCATGCCTACAACGCCTCAATCAAGACCGAGGTGCCGTTCGACCACACGGTCAAGGATGGACGCGGCACCGTCGGCATCAGCCCGGCCAAATCGAACTGGGCCCAGGCCCTTGATACCGCGCCGTTCGACGCCTACAACACCACTTGCGGCATCACCTTCACCTTCGGCGGCCTGCGCATCAAGCCCGAGAACGGCCAGGTCGTCGACGTCCATTTCAACCCGATCGAAGGCCTGTTCTGCGCCGGCGAAATGGTCGGCGGGCTGTTCTACTTCAACTATGCCAGCGGCACCGGTCTGGTCTCGGGCGCGGTCTTCGGGCGCCTCGCCGGCGACGGCGCCGCGCTCGCTGCTACTGGCCATTGAATCGACTGGAGTCCCTCATGTTGACAAGAACCTTGCTCGTTGTATGCAGCGCTTTGGCAGCGCTGCTCGGGACCGCGACACAGGCCGCCGAGGTCTATCCGTCCAAGCCGATCCGCCTGATCGTGCCCTTTGCGGCGGGCGGCGGCAATGACAATATCGCGCGCCTGGTCGGGCAGATGCTGGCCAAATCGATGGGTCAACCGGTGCTGGTCGACAACCGTCCGGGTGCCGGCGGCTCATTGGGCGCTGAAATGGCGTCCAAGGCGCCGGCCGATGGCTATACGCTGTTTCTCGGCGGTGTCGGCAGCCATACGCTGAACCCCAGCATCAACCATGCGCTGGCCTATGACCCGGTGAAGGATTTCGCGCCAATCACCTGGCTGGCCTCGGCACCGATGGTGCTCGTCGTCCATCCCTCGGTGGCGGCCAACTCGGTGCAGCAGTTGATTGACTATGCGAAGAAGAACCCCAACAAGCTGAACTTCGCCTCGAATGGCAATGGCAGCAGCTCGCAACTCGCCGCGGTGATGTTCAACACAATGGCCAAGACCGAGATGGTGCATATCCCCTACAAGGGTTTGTCGCCTGCGGTGACCGACCTGATCGGTGGCCAGGTACAGCTGATGTTCAGCAGCGTCGTCGCGATCCTGCCCCATATCCAGGCGGGCAAGGTCAAGGTGCTGGCGGTGACCAGCGCGCAACGGATCCAGAGCCTGCCGAATGTCCCGACCATTGCTGAATCGGGCCTGGCCGGCTATGAAACCAGCAGTTGGTACGGCATCCTGGCGCCCGCAGGCACGCCAGCGGCGATCGTCAGCAAGCTCAACGCCGAGATCAACAAGGCGCTGCAGAACCCGGAGATCCGCGCCAAGCTGGCCTTCGAAGGCGCCGAGCCGATCGGCAACAGCCCCGAATTCTTTGCCGCTCATATCCGCAATGAACTGGTCAGAATCGCAGCATTTACCAAAGGCATGAAGCTCGACTGACCCCAGTCCCCGCTTCCCACTTCCCATCCCCCAGGAACCCCGATGTCCGAAGTCAATCAAAACAATATCTACACCCGCGGCATCGCCGAATTCGTCGCTGGCCTCAGCTATGAAGCGGTGCCCGCCGAAGTGATGCAGCGCCTGAAGCTGCTGATGCTCGACTCGCTCGGCTGCGCGCTCTACGGCGCCAATCTGCAATGGAGCCGGATCCTGCAGGAGACGCTGGGCAAGATCGATACGACCCGTGACTGCCCGGTCTGGGGCACTTCGCAGCGCTTGTCGGCACCCCATGCGGCGCTGGTCAACGGCACGCAGGTGCAGGGCTTCGAGCTCGACGATGTGCATCGCGCCGGCGTGCTGCATGTCGGCGCGGTGGTCTTGCCAGCGCTGCTGGCGCTGGCACAAAAACACCACAAGATGAGCGGCCGCGAGTTCCTCACCGCGGCTGTTGCCGGCTATGAAGTCGGCCCGCGGGTCGGCCTGTGCATGGGGCCTGAACATATCGGCCAGGGCTGGCATTCGGGTGCAACGCTGGGGGTGTTTTCTGCCGCCGCCGGCGCGGCGCGTGGGCTGGGCCTCGACGTCGACCGCACCGTGCATGCGCTGGGCATCGCCGGCACGCAGGCTGCCGGGCTGATGGCGGCGCAATATGGCGCGATGGTCAAGCGCATGCATGCCGGCCGCTCGTCGCAAAGCGGTCTTTATGGCGCGCTGTTTGCCGAGTCCGGCTTCACCGGCATCATCGATGTGCTGGAAAGCGAATATGGCGGCTATTGCACGACCTTTTCGCGCTCGACCGACCGCTTCAAGCTGAGCGAGCTGACCGCCGGTTTCGGCGAAGTCTGGCAGACGATGGCGGTGTCACTGAAGTTCTACTCCTGCGTCGGCAGCAACCACACGACGCTCGACGGCCTGCGCATCCTGCAGCAACAGCAGACCTTCGGCGCCGACGATGTCGAGGCGATCATCGTCCATGGCTCGCAGGTAACGATGGACCATGTCGGCTGGAAATACCAGCCGCTCGGCCTGACTTCCGCGCAGCTGAACCTGCCCTTCTGCGTCGCCACGCTGCTGCTCGAAGGTGATTGCTTCGTCGAGCAGTTCACCGACGACGTGGTGGCCGACCCGCGCCGCATGGCCCTGGCCGACAAGGTCAGCGTCAGGCATGACGATGCGATCACCGCGCTGGGCGCCCAGCATCGCCACAAGGTGCGGGTCGAAGTGCATCTGAAGAACGGCAGCGTGATGGAAACCACGGTCAATTCGCCGCGCGGCAGCGAACATAATTTTGCCAGCGCAGCCGACGTGATCGCCAAGTTCAAGAGCCTGGCCAGCCATGCGCTGCCGTTGGCCCAGGTGGATGCGATCTGCGACATGATGATGTCGCTGGAAAGCGTTGACGATGTCTCGGCGCTGGTCGACCTGATGATCAAGCCCGACTGAATTTGGTTTTTCTTGTCCGCCATTGCGCGGCTTCGGCCGCCGTTTCCAAAGGAGATTCACGATGCGCCTCAATTCCATCACGGCTTTGATCGTCGGCCTGGCCGCCAGCTTGGCCTGTCAGGTCGCCTCGGCGCAAGCCTGGCCGAACAAGACCATCCATTGGGTCGTGCCGTTCGCGGTGGGCGGCGCCAATGACCTGATGGCGCGTGCTGCGGCCGAAGGCGCGGCCAAACTGCTGGGCCAGGCGATCGTGATCGACAACAAACCCGGCGCCGGAGCCACGCTCGGCTCCAACATCGTTGCCAAGAGCCCGGCCGACGGCTATACCTTCCTGATCAGCGCGGCCGGCGTGATCTCCAACAGCATGATCAAGAAGACCATGCCCTATAGCGACAGCGATCTGGTGCCGGTCGTGATGATCGGTGTCGCGCCCTCGGTGATCCTGGTGCCGGCCAATGCGCCATACAAGGACCTGAAGGAATTCATCGCTGCCTCCAAAACCGGCCAGGGCTTCCATTGGGCCACCGCCGGCACCGGCAGCACGCCGCATTTCGTCGCCGGCCTGCTGCTCACCAAGTACGGTGCCAAGATCGACATCGTGCCCTACAAGAGCGGTTCGGAATCGATCACCGCGGTGATGGGAGACCAGGTCGAGGCCACGTCCGAGGCCAGCATCGTCGTCCTGCCTTTCCTCCGCAGCGGTAAGCTCAAAGCGCTCGCCACCACCTGGACCAAGCGCATCGCCGCTTATCCGCAATTGACCACTGCGGCTGAACAGGGCTTCCCGGAAATTCGCATCGCCCATTGGGCCGGCCTGCATGCGCCCAATGGCACGCCGGACGCCATTCTCGACAAGATGGCTGCGGCGGTTGACACCGCCATGAAAGATGCGGCGACGGTGGCCCGGCTTGAAGCAATGGGGATCGAGTTGGTCGGCGGCAACCGGGCCAATTTCGTGAAGTTCGTCGATGAAGAGCGCGCGCGCCTCGGCGGCGTCGTCAAGGCAACCCAAATGAAGGAAGACTGATGGCAGAAATGAATCTGGGAACGCTGCTGCGCCAGAAGGTCGGGCAAAAGCGCGGCATGCTGGTGCCGGGAGCCGCCAATGCGCTGGCCGCAAGAGTCATCGAGGGGCTGGGTTTCGAGGCGGTCTACCTCAGTGGCGCCGGGTTGACGAATACTTTCTACGGCCTTCCCGACCTCGGCTTCATCCACCTCGGCGACCTGGCGCAGAACACTGCGGCGATTCGCGAAGCGGTCAAGCTGCCGATCATCGTCGACGCCGACACCGGTTTTGGCAACGCGCTGAACGTGCGCCAGACGGTGCGCACCCTGGAGCGCGCCGGCGCCAATGCGATCCAGCTCGAAGACCAGATCAGCCCGAAGAAATGCGGTCATTTCGAAGGCAAGGGCGTGGTTTCCATGCAGGAGATGGTCAGCAAGGTCAAGGCCGCAGTTGATGCCCGCGACCATGGCGATTTTCTGATCATCGCCCGCACCGACGCCGCTGCCGTCGAGGGCATGGACGCGGCGATTGCGCGCGCGATGGCCTATGTCGAAGCCGGCGCCGACCTGACCTTCGTCGAGGCGCCGGTCTCGATCGAGGCCTTGCGCCGCATCCCTTTGGAGTTGGCCTGCCCGCAGATCGTCAATGTCGTGATCGGCGGCAAGACGCCGACCATGACCGCGGCCGAATACGCGGCCATGGGCTTCGGACTGGTGCTCTACGCCAACGCAGCGCTGCAGGGCGCCGTGCGTGGCATGACACAGGCTTTGCAGAGCTTGCGCGAGCATGACCGGCTCGATGAAGCCAGCGGCCTGGTCGCAACCTTTGCCGAGCGACAGGCGCTGGTGCGCAAGGACGAGTTCGATGCCCTGGACCGGCATTACGCCTGAGCAGCCGATCGGCGCCGTCGACAGCCACGCCCACCTGTTCAGGCGCGACCTGCCGATGTTGGCGGGTCGCCGCCATACGCCTGAAGTCGATGCGCTGCTGAGTGACTATCTGGCGCTGCTCGATGCCCATCATTTGACCCATGGTTTGCTGGTGCAGCCGAGTTTTCTCGGTGAGGACAACAGCTTCATGCTGGCCGCCTTGCAGGCCTGCCCGCAGCGCCTGCGCGGCGTTGCAGTGCTTGCACCCACCGTCAATGAAGTCGAACTGGCGGCGCTGGCAGCAGCCGGCATCTGCGGCATCCGGCTGAACCTGCTGGGCCGAGCCTTGCCCGAGCTCGCAGATGCTGACTGGCAACGCTGGTTCGGCCTGCTGCGCGAGCTGGGTTGGCATGTCGAGCTGCATATTGAGTCAAGCCGGCTTGAAGCCGCCGCCACCCCCTTGCTGACGAGCGGCTGCAACTTGGTGGTCGACCATTTCGGCCGGCCCGGCCCGGGCGACACCGGCTTCGACTGGCTGCTGAAGGCTTCAAAAAACCATCGACTCTGGGTCAAGCTGGCCGCCGCTTACCGCAGTTGGCCCGAACAAAATGGCCCGGATGCTTGCGCCGCCGCCCAGGCCCTGCTGCAAGCCTTCAGCGCCGAGCGGCTGCTCTGGGGCAGCGACTGGCCGCATACCCAGCACCATAGCGACTTTGGTTCGACGCTGGCGGCTTTGTCGGACTGGGTGCCTGATGCAGCCCAACGCCAAAAAATCCTGGTCGACACGCCGGCGCAGCTGTTCGGCTTTGCAGGTTCAACCTAGATTCGGTAGTTGGACACGGCCGAGTGGGCCACGATGCGGTGCGTTGGCAAGGCGCGCCGACGCAGTGGGCTGATGCCCACCAGGAGAAGCAACGCAGCCAGCGTGCGGTAGCGCGGCTCAATCGGCTGCGTAGCGTTCTAACCCCTTGGGTGAAGGCAGGCGGGCGGAGAAATCTCAGCAGGCATGAAACCTTCGCGGCGGTGGTAAGCGGTCAACTGCTGAATCTAGGTTTAAGGCTCGAGCATCTGCGCGAAGATGTCGGCGAAGGTCGGCCGTGAGCGGGCCAGCCACATCGCCACCAACTCAAAATGCGGCAGGCTGTCGCCGTCCACGACCTCGGCATAGCGCACACCCTCGTATTGCAAGGCGCGTACCGAACGCGGCAGCAGTGACCAGCCCAGGCCCGCTGCGACGCAGGCCAGCACGGTCAGGCTGCGGTTGACGTCCTGCACCACTTTCACCTCATGGCCGGCACGCCGCATCGCGCTGAGCAATTGGGTGCGCATCGCCGGAATCTGCTGCTCTGGAAACCAGATCAGGCCATGGCTGGCAATTTCGGCCAGGCTCACGCAGCCATTCGCAGCCAGCGGATAGCCCATTGGCAGGGCAGCCACCATCGGCTCGAGGCCCAGGCGCAACTCCTTGACCTTGGCGTTGACCGAGACCGGCGGATGCAGCAGGGCAACGTCGATGCGCCCGCCTTCAAGTTCGGCCACCTGCTCGGCATTGCCCATCTCGCGCAGCACCACATCGAGCTGCGGATGCTCGGCGCGCATCCGCCGTAATGCCCTTGGCAGCGCTTCGTAAATCGCATGGGTGACGAAACCGACCGTCAGGCGCCCGGCATGGCCGGCACCCATGGCACGCGCGCGCTCGGCAGCGGCATCGCTGTGCGCGAGGCTGGCACGCAAGTCGTCGATGACCGCGCTGCCCGCCTCGGTCAAGGTCGCACCACGGCGCGAGCGCAGGAACAACTTGACGCCGAGCTCCTGCTCGAGCCGGTTGATCG
>CANFIC010000056.1 GCA_947446685.1 Burkholderiales bacterium | reverse complement strand
TGGTGTTCGAAGTGGTCGACAACGCGATCGACGAATCGCTGGCCGGCCATTGCGACGACATCATCGTCACCATCCATACCGACAATTCGATCTCGGTCATCGACAACGGTCGCGGCATTCCGACCGGCGTGAAGATGGACGACAAGCATGAGCCGAAGCGCTCGGCCTCTGAAATCGCCTTGACCGAATTGCATGCGGGCGGCAAGTTCAACCAGAACAGCTACAAGGTCTCGGGCGGTTTGCATGGCGTCGGCGTTTCCTGCGTCAATGCCTTGTCGAAAAATTTGCGGCTGACTGTGCGCCGCGACGGCAAGATCCACCAGATCGAATTCAAGAAGGGCTTTGTTCAGGACCGCCTGCTTGAAATGGCTGACGATGGCGCCGGCAATAGGGTCGAAGTCAGCCCGATGAAGATCATCGGCAATACCGACAAACGCGGCACCGAAGTGCATTTTTCGCCCGACGAAGAAATCTTCACCAATGTCGATTTCCACTATGAAATCCTGGCCAAGCGGCTGCGCGAACTGAGTTTCTTGAATAA
The DNA here is from genome assembly GCA_947446685.1 of Burkholderiales bacterium. GTDB lineage: Bacteria > Pseudomonadota > Gammaproteobacteria > Burkholderiales > Burkholderiaceae_C > Paucibacter_A. The sequence goes on along the minus strand of CANFIC010000056.1, from coordinate 13,890 downwards.
CGGCGTGAAGATCCGCCTGGTCGACGAGCGCAACAACAAGGAAGACAACTTCGAATATGCCGGCGGCGTGAAGGGTTTCGTTGCCTTCATCAACAAGGGCAAAAACACCTTGCACCCGACGATCTTCCACGCCCAGGGCGACAAGCTCAGCGACCAGGGGACCAATGTCGGCGTCGAAGTCTCGATGCAGTGGAACGACGGCTACAGCGAAAACGTGCTCTGCTTCACCAACAACATCCCGCAGCGCGATGGCGGCTCACATCTGACCGGGCTGCGCGCGGCGATGACGCGGGTGCTGAACAAATACATCACCGACAACGACATGGCCAAGAAGGCCAAGGTCGAAGTGGCCGGCGACGACATGCGCGAAGGCCTGGCCTGCGTGGTCAGCGTCAAGGTGCCCGAGCCGAAGTTTTCCAGCCAGACCAAGGACAAGCTGGTCTCCAGCGAAGTGCGCGCACCGGTCGAAGACATCGTCGGCCGTCTGCTGACCGACTATCTGCTCGAGAACCCGATCGACGCTAAGATCATCTGCGGCAAGATCCTCGACGCCGCCCGTGCCCGCGAAGCCGCCCGCAAGGCGCGCGAGTTGACGCGCCGCAAAGGTGTGCTCGATGGCCTGGGCTTGCCGGGCAAGCTGGCTGATTGCCAGGAAAAAGATCCGGCGCTGTGCGAGATCTACATCGTCGAGGGTGACTCGGCCGGCGGCTCGGCCAAGCAGGGACGCGATCGCAAGTTCCAGGCGATCCTGCCGCTGCGCGGCAAGATCCTGAACGTCGAAAAAGCGCGCTACGAAAAGCTGCTGACCAGCAATGAAATCCTGACGCTGATCACCGCTTTGGGCACCGGCATCGGTCGTGGCGCCGGCGGCGACGATTTCAACCCCGACAAGCTGCGCTACCACCGCATCATCATCATGACCGATGCGGACGTTGACGGCGCCCATATCCGCACCTTGCTGTTGACCTTCTTCTACCGCCAGATGCCCGAGCTGTGCGAGCGCGGCCATATCTATATCGCCCAGCCGCCGCTCTACAAGGTCAAGGTCGGCAAGCATGAGCAATATCTGAAGGACGCCCATGAGCTCGACGGCTTCTTGCTGAAGGTCGCGCTGCAGGATGCACAGTTGTACACCGGCATTGGCGACGGCCTGCTCAAGGGCGAAGCGCTCGAGGCGCTGGCCAGGCAATATGTGCTGTCCGAGAGCGTGATTTCGCGTCTGTCGAACTGGATGGATTTCGAAGCGCTGCGCGTGCTGGCCAGCGGCCTGGCAATCAATCTCGACACGACCGAGAGCGCCGAAGCTGCCGCCGTTGCGATGCAGGCGGCCCTGCACCAGGCCGAAGTCCACAGCGAATACGACGCCCGTACCGACAAGTTGCTGCTGCGCATCAGCCGCAAGCAACATGGCAATACGCGCTCGAGCATCATCAACGCCGATTTCATCCATGGCGCCGACTATGCGGTGCTGGCCAACTCGGGCATTACCTTCCGGGGACTGCTGGGCGAGAACGCGCTGGTGCGCAAGGGTGACGGCGAACGCGCCAAGGAAAGCAAGGTCAGCGACTTCCGCGCCGCGATGGCCTGGTTGATGGCCCAGGCTGAAAACTCGGTCGGCCGCCAGCGCTACAAGGGGCTGGGCGAAATGAACCCGAGCCAGTTATGGGAAACGACGATGGATCCGACCGTGCGGCGCTTGCTGCGCGTGCAGATCGACGATGCGATCGAAGCCGATCGGGTCTTCACGATGCTGATGGGTGACGAGGTCGAGCCGCGGCGCGAATTCATCGAGCAGAACGCATTGCGGGCGGCGAATATCGACGTCTGATGACGTTGATCGACGCGGCTCCTGGCCAGCTGAGCTCAGCCCCAATCCGCTCTCACGCGACGGGCGCGTCAAAGCGGTAGCCCACGCCATAGACTGAAGCGATGCAATCGTCTTTGGCGTGGACGGCTTGCAACTTGCGCCGGAGATTTTTCACATGGGTGTCAATCGCCCGGTCGCTGACGTCACGCAGGTCCGCATGCGCGCTTTCCAGCAATTGCCCCCTTGAGAACACCCGGCCTGGTTGCTTGAGCAAATGGCGCAGCATGCGGAACTCCAGCGGCGTCAGCGACAGCCAATGGCCACGCCAGGCAATTCGCAAACCCGAATCGTCGATGTTCCAGACGCGTTCGGGCGCGGCCAGATGACCTTCAGCGCGGCGCAGCAGCGCTTTCACCCGGGCCATCACCTCGCGCGGACTGAAGGGTTTGCAGACATAGTCGTCGGCGCCACTGTTCAGACCTAGCAGGCGGTCGAGTTCATCAACCCTTGCGGTCAGCATCAAGATCGGCATGGCACTGAATTTGCGAACTTCGCGGCACAGGCTCACGCCGTCCAGCCCCGGCAGCATCAGGTCCAGGATCAGCAGGTCAGGCGCTGCATGGCGGATCTCGGACAGGGCCAATTCGCCATCGGCCAGTGCCTGCGCCTGGTGGCCGTCATTGCGCAGGTAGTCGACCAGCAACTGTGCGATGCGCGCATCGTCTTCCACCACCAGAATGCGGCGTGTCCCGGTCATGCGCTGTGGCCCGCAGCGGGTTGTTGTGAAGCCTGAGCTTGCGCGCGCTGCGGCAGGCTGACGCTAATGCGCAGGCCGCCCAGCGCCGAGGCCGAAACATCCAGGTGGCCGCCATGCGCTTGCGCGATCGCCTCGCAGATAGCCAGACCCAAGCCACTGCCGCCATGCTGACGGGCGCGCGCCTTGTCGCTGCGGTACAAGGGCTCGCAAAGTTGCGCCAATTGCGCCGCCGGCACACCGGGTGAGCTGTCTTCCACCACCATGCTCACCTTGTCGCCCGCATGCTGCAGCCCGATCCTCACTTGGCCGGGCGCGTCGGTGTAGCGCAGGCTGTTCTCGATCAGGTTGGCCAGCAGTTGTTCGATGCGGTCGGCATCCCATTGCACCGCCAGTGTCGCCAAATGATCCGGCAGTTGCAGATCTAGCGTCAGCCCGGCTGCACAGGCGCGGCCCTCGAAGCGGCGGATCAAACTGTGCAACAAGGCCGACGCATCGCAAGCCGCAAAGTGGCAGGGCAGGGCCTGCAGGTCAGAGGTGGCCAGCAGGTGCAGGTCGTCCACCAGCTTGGCGATGCGCAGCACTTCTTCGTGCAACACCGTAATCGCTTCTTGCCGCAGCGGCCTGATGCCGTCTTGCAGCGCCTCGATGTCGCCGCGCAGCACGGTCAGCGGCGTGCGCAATTCATGCGAGATGTCGGCCAGCCAGCGCCGCCTTGCGCCTTCCATTCGCTGCAGCCCTTCGGCCATGCGGTTGACGTTGCGGACCAGATCACCGATCTCGTCGGAGCGATCCGCCAGATCGGGACCTGCCGGCAAGCGCACCGCCAGTTCACCCCTTGCCAGGCGTTGCGTCGCCTCCTGCACGGCCAGCAGCGGGCGCGTCCAGCGGCGGGCCAGCAATGCGGCAGTGAGCAAGGCCAGCAACATCAGGCCCGCAGAGCTGGCGGCGATGACGCGGTACTGGTCATGCAGGAAACGCGCCTCGCCGCCTTCAGGCAATTTCGGCGCTGGCTTCATGCGGACCATGGCCACCACCACATCGTTCAGCCGCACCGGCCGCTCGACGATCGGCCCGGAGTCGCCGCTACCGGCAAGCAGCGATGCACCGGTCAGCAAGCTGCCGTCCATCCCCAGCAGCTGCACGCGTTCGGGAAAGGGATCAGGCCCGGGTTGGCGCATTTCCCGGGGAGGCGGTCTGCCGGGCAGACCTGGCAAGCTGGCCGCCCGATCCAGTTCGCCCATCAAGGCGCCCATGTCGAGTTTGCCCTGTTGCAAGACCTGCAAGCCACCTTCGCGGGCGACGGCGGCGGCGACGACTTCTGCAAAGCGCTCAAGGTGCTCTACGTCGCGCGCTGCCAGGTAGTTGCCGAAGCCGTTGCGCAAATTCCAGGCTGTCAGGCCGCCCAGGGCCAGCACGGCCAAGCCGGCAAAGGCCAGCAAGGTCAGGGACAGGGTGTGAACGAGGCGCAGCCGCATGTTGTATTCAGGGTGACAGGAAGCACATCAAGCCAGAGGACTGTGAGGCAATTGTGAGCGGCCGCACATCGTTGCCCCATCTTGCCAGCCCAAGCTGCCGGGCATCGATCACTTCAACGGCCTCGCAATGCGCTATCCCCGGATATTACTGATTCTCGCAACCCGACTGATGCTGACGCTCGGCCTGCTGTGCGCGGCGGCCGTCGCAATCGCACAGGCCGGCCCTTCCGCTACCTTGCGCGGCACCGTCGTCGATTTCAAGACCGGGGAAGCGCTGAGCCGGGTCAAGGTGATCTTGCCTGGACTGAACCGCGAGGCCATCACCGACGATCAGGGACGGTTCGAACTGACCCAGGTGGCCGAGGGTGAAGTGGAGCTGCTCGTCACGACCGTGGGTTACGGTCGGTCAAGCCAGACCGTCACGCTGCGGGCCAACGAGTTGCTGGTGTTGAAAGTGGCGCTCGGTGCCGAGGCGGTCAAACCGGCGGCCTCGGACATGGCCCAACTCGACATCGTCACCGTCACGGGTCAGCGCCTTGCTCGCGCCACGGTGGCCCAGGCATCGGTGCACGACATCGGCAACACCGACTTGCAGAACCTGTCGACGGTGCTGGCCAATGACCCCTTGCGCGCCGTCCATAACCTTCCCGGCGTCACCGCCAACCAGGACTTCTATGGCCAGTTCGCGGTTCGCGGTGCCCCGAGCAGCAAGGTCGGCGTGCAGATCGACGGCGTGCTGCTGGACAACGCCTTTCATGGCTTTACCGATCAGGGCGACCTGGGTTCGGTCTCCCTGGCGAACGGGACAATGGTCGACTCGATCACTTTGTACAGCGGGGTGGCGCCGGCTCGCTTTGGCGGCCGGCTCGGTGGCACCTTGCAACTTGAGACTCGCGAAGGCAGCCGCGACGGGAGCTTCACGCGCATCGACCTCGATTCGCTCAGTGCCTCGGTGACGACCGAAGGCCCGATTGGCGCAGAAAGACGCGGCTCTTACCTGTTGTCGGCGCGCAAGAGCTTTCTGCAGTATCTGATGTCGAACCTGAAGGTCGGCTCCAGCACCTTGGGCTATGGCGATCTGGATTTGAAGGTGGACTATTCGCTCACGGCCACCGACAAGATCAGCCTGACCACGGTACTGGGCAACTCCGAGATTTCGCGCACCGCCCGGACGGGCATGGCGCAAAGCCGGGATTTCCTGACCCAGGGCCAGGGTACCCAGGCTTTTTCCTCTCTGCGCTGGACCTCGGTGCTCAACCCACAGACCACCTCGCGCGCCCAGGTCTTCTGGACAATGGACGACCAGACGCAGCGCAATCAGGACAGTGACCTGCTGCAGGCAAGGCGAGCCAGCCAGCTTGGCGTGCGCGAGGAGCTGACCTATCGCCTGTCCGACCAACATCTGCTGGAGGCCGGTTTCAGCCTGGCCCGCCGCAGCACGACCTTGCAGGAGAACTCGCTGTGGAATTACCAGGCCGGGACCTTGTCGAGCTCGCTGGTGCGCGCAGCAGATTTCGCCAGCAGCGCGATGGAGACCAGTGTCTACCTGCAGGACAACTTCAGCGCGCTGGATGAACGGCTCAAGCTGAAGGCGGGTGCGCGCGTGGATCGTTCCGGCGCCACCGGGCAGTCGGTATTTCTGCCCCGGCTGGACGCCATCCTGGCCTTGCAGCCCGGCACCCAGCTGTCGGCAGCGATCGGACAGACCGCGCAGTTCCCGACGATGGACCAGCTGCATGGCAAGTTCGGCAATACCGGCCTGAAGGCCGAGCGCGCCACCACAGCGGCCTTGGCGCTGGAACAGCAACTCGGCGATCGGTGGGGTTTGCGGGCGGAGTTGTACGAGCGCCGCGAGTCCGATGTGATCGACTCGCCGGCCACCCACTTCAGGCTTACCGGCGATGGCCGCTACGCTGTACCGCAAGCCGGCGCCTTGCTGACGAACCAGCTCAAGGGCTACGCGCGTGGTGTGGAACTGATGCTGCAGCGCCAGAGCGCGAACGGCTTCTCGGGCTGGTTGTCGGTGAGCCGCAGTTTCAACCGCTACACACCCGGTGACGGCGGGCTGTCCTACTGGGGCGACCAGGACCAGCGCACCGCGCTGACCGCCTATGGCAGCTACCGTTGGAACGACTCGTTGAGCTTCAGCGCCACCGGCCGCTACGGCAGCGGCACGCCGCTGCCGGGCTATCTGGGAGCTGCCGGCATGTCCGCGGGTCCGCAGGGCGAAACTCGTGTGAGCTACGACCTGGCTTCAGGCCGCAACACACAGCGCATGGGCTCTTATCAGCGGGTCGACTTGCGAGTCAACAAGGTCATCTACGACGCTCGCTACAAGCTGACCTTGAAGGCCGAGATCGCCAACCTGCTCGGGCATGACAACTGGCGCTACTACGACTATGTCTATCCCGCGGCTGGCGCGCAGAAGACGGTGCTGGTCACCCGTAACACCACCATGCCGCGCCTGCCGACAGTGGGCCTGAGTCTGGAGTTCTGAGTTCGCCCCGAACACCGATGCAACTATGTGCAAATTGTGGGGAAGTTGCCATATTGGCTCCGCATTGGTCGCGCACAGTGAGGCTTCGTTACCGCCTGATCGAAGCTGTTTTCACCAAGGAGAACTTTCATGACCATCAGCCTTTTCGCCCGGGGACAAGCGGGCTTGGTCGCCATCGCCACGGCCCTGCTTTCGGCCTGCGCCTGCGCCCAACCCAATGACCGCCCGCCTCCGCCGCCTCCTCCTCCCGCCGAAGCCTTTGCCGCCTGCAAGGCCGCCCCAGCCGGCGCGGCCTGCAGCTTCAGCGCGCCGCAGGGCGTGGTCAGTGGGAGTTGCTGGGCTCCCGAAGGCAAGCCGCTGGCCTGCAAGCCCAAAAGCGCGCCCGCTGGCGCTACCAGCGCACCCAAGCCATGAGGGCAGGGCAGCGGGTCGCCCAGTCAAAAATTTCCACAGCTGTTTCCCGGCACCGTTCAATCGCTAGTTGAAGGACATACAAACCATGATTTCACCGATCTCCAGCAGCAGCGTCACAGCAGCACCGCCGATGCAGCCTGAAGAAGTTTTCAAGAAAATCGATGGCGCCAACAAGGGCTACTTCGTCGAGTCTGAATTGGCTTCTGCCATCGTCAAGATTTCGCCTCAGGGCGTCAGCCGCTCGCAGGCCGAGGCGCAGGCCAAAGAAGTCTTCGCCAAGATGGATGCCGATGGGAATGGTCAGGTCAGCCAGATTGAATTCAAGGCGGCAGCCCCGCAGAATTCACCCAATGGCGGCCCGCCGCCTGGTCAGCCGCCCGGGCCGCCGGGAGGCATGCCGCCAGGTGGCGGGCCTGCAGCGGCCAAGGGTGTTGACAAGGCCGCTTCCAGCCAAAGTTTTGATCCGGCCGATCGCAACAGTGACGGGACGGTGAGTGACCTGGAACGCATGGCCTACAACAGGCAATATCAGGTTTCTGCAGCCTATGTTGCAAACAGCAGCCCCAGCGAGACGACAAACAGCTGGCGTGCGTAGACCACTGATGTGTTGACGAACAGCTCGCTGGCGGGTCTCCAGCCGGTTGACCCGTCCGCGTGCCAAGTCGCACCAGCTCCGATCCACTCCTGAATGGACAAACAATGAATTATTTCAAGACGCCGGCATTCGACCGGGGCCGCGTACCAATGCCGAGGGCCTTCGTCGCCTTGCTGGGATGTTTTGTGTTGACCGCCTGCGGCGGTGGCAGCACCACCAGCACCACCAGCAGCACCGCCAGCAGCGGCAGCAGCGGCAGCGGCACCAGCACCGCCGGCGTGCTGTGCGACTACAGCAGCAGCCTGTTCAACAGCAGCCCGTCGGTGAATGCCACCGCCACCGCCGCCTGGTCCTGCAGCAGCACCTTGCGGTCGCTGACGACCAATGGGCTGCCGGATCACGCCGTGGGCATGTTCCCGAACGTCAATAACCCCAACACCATTGCAGCCAGGACTACCTCTGTGTCTGGGAAGCTGACCCCGACGCTCACCTCTGCCATCACGGCGCAAAGCGGACCCGGCGTGCCGATGGGATATGTCCTGAATGGCATCAAGCTCGACCCCGGTACGGCCGGCACCTGCGACGATACCGGCAACAACTGTGACCCAGGACGCACCGTCGGTGCGTGGAACCTCGAAGGTATTGGTGGAGCCTTCGCTTTCGGCACCGATGTCAACAATGCGCATGTTCAGCCTGACGGGGCTTACCACTATCACGGCATCCCTGAGGGCTTCGTCGCGAAGTTGAACAAGGGTCAGGTCATGACCCTGGTCGGGTGGGCGGCCGACGGTTTTCCCGTCTATGCACGTTATGGCTACAGCGTCGCCACCGACGCGACTTCGGCAGTGAAGGTCATCAAGTCCAGCTACCGCATCAAGGCGGTGCCGGATGCCAAACGGCCGGCCATCAGCCTGCTCCCGATGGGCACCTTCACGCAGGACTTCGAGTACCTGGCGGGCCTCGGAGACCTGGATGAATGCAACGGCCGCAGCGGCGTGACGCCCGAGTTCCCCAAGGGCATCTACCATTACTACGCGACCGAGAGCTACCCTTATCTGCAACGCTGCGTGAAGGGCCAGATTTGAACGCAACAGCAACAAGCTGGCGCCATGCCGCGCTGCCCGGGTTGGCGCTGAAAGGCCGGATGCGGCCGGCGGCGTTAAAGCGGATCGGCCGCTTCGCCAATTTCGCTGCGATGATTGCGGGATCGGTTTGGTCCATTGAGCGCATTGCGCTATCCACCTAACCGCTGGCATTACGGCACAAACAGGAGCATCCCTTGACCCCTTCGAATCTGACCTTTGACAAGCCTTGCGCCATCGCCTTGCGCCGCAGCGGAATCATCCTGGCATTGAGTCTGGCCATGGTGGCAGCGCTGGCGACCCCTGCGCAGGCGGCCGCCTTTGTATCCACTCAGCCGACCGCGCGTGTGGAGCATTGGCAAATCCGGCAGTTGGCCATCGAACAGGAGTTGCAGGACCGCAAGCGCATGGAAGCCACAAGGCTGGTGTTTGTGGGCGACTCCATCACCGACTTCTGGCTGTTCGATGACAACCCCTGGGTCAGCGGGCAAAAATATGGCCGGCAGCTCTGGAACGAAAGCTTCACCGGCAGCACCCCGCAGAACCTGGCGCTGAACATCGGCATCTCGGGTGACCGCACCGAGCATGTGCTGCATCGCCTCAAGCCGCGCGCGGCCGGTGGTCTGGGGCATCTCGACGCGCCTGGCCTGAAGCCGGAGTTTCTGGTGGTGATGCTCGGCATCAACAACACCTGGGCTGCCGAGTCGCCGGTCGCCGACAGCGTCTTCGAGGGCGTGCGCGCGGTGCTGGTGGCGGCGCATCAGCGGCAACCGCAGGCGCGCATCGTGCTGCAATCCATTCTGCCCACCAGTGACCCGGCGAAGAACCGCGAGGTGGTGCAGGTGGTGAACCAGCGTCTGCTGGCGCTGGCGCGCAGCCCGGAATGGTCGGCCTTTACCAGTTGGCTTGATCTGACGCCCGGCTTTGTCGATGCCCAGGGCCAGCAGGTTGCTGCCTTGTACACCGACGGCTTGCACCCCAATCAGGCGGGCTACCGCGTCTGGCGCGACCGTCTGCTGCCCTTCCTGCAAACCTTGCGGCGCTAGGCGCTGACTGCCCTCCGCCTGGCCTGGCTATCGCGCTGAAATTTTGCGGTGCAGCTTTGGGCCCAATTGGGTCGTGGCATGATCGGCTGCCAGTACGCGTCGAGACATGGAAGTTCAGGCTGCAGGACATGCAATTCAATCAAGCAAGGCGCAGCCGTTCAATCTCAAAAAGCAGGCCAACCTTGTCGGTTCGTCATCAGCTTGCATCGCAAATTCAACGGAAACCGATATGACGTCGAAGGATGCCGCTGCGCTTGACTTGCGCGCCCTCGTCGCGGTGCTGCTGGGCGTGGCGCTGGCGTCACTCGACACGGCGATCGCCAACACCGCCCTGCCGGCAATCGCGGCTGATCTGCAGGCCTCGCCGGCCGCCTCGGTCTGGGTCATCAACGCCTATCAGTTGGCGATCATGGCGACCTTGCTGCCTTTCGCTGCGCTCGGCGATTTGTTCGGGCCGCGTCGCGTTTTTCTCGGCGGATTGATCTTTTTTACGCTGGCATCGCTGGCTTGCGCTTGCGCCAGCACCTTGCCTGAACTGGCCGTCGCGCGTGCCCTGCAAGGCATTGGAGCCAGCGGCGTCATGAGCGTCAACCTGGCATTGATCCGGATGATTTATCCGGCTGCGCGGATGGGCCGCGGCGTTGGACTGAATGCCCTGGTGGTCGGTGTTTCTTTCGCGCTCGGCCCGACGATTGCCTCGCTGGTCCTGTCGGTCGCCGCCTGGCCCTGGCTGTTTGCGATCAATGTGCCGCTGGGTCTCATCGCGATCGCCTTCGGCCTGCCGGGCCTGCCCCATGCGCCGCGTCGAGATCATCATTTCGATGCCTTGACGGCGCTGCTGACCGCGCTGACTTTTACTGCGCTGATCCTGGGGCTGAGCACTGCCACACAGCGTGAGCCGCTGGTCATCGTGCTCGGCCTGCTGGGCATTGCCGCGCTCGCCGCTTTCTTCCTGCTGCGGCGTCAGGCGGGCCATCCGGCGCCGATGCTGCCGGTCGACCTGTTGCGCCGGCCGATGTTTGCGCTCTCGACCCTGACTTCGATGGCCTCGTTCACGACGCAGGGGCTGGCCTTTGTCGGGCTGCCTTTCTATTTTGAACTGGTCCTGCACCGCAATCCGGTCGAGACCGGCTTCTTGATGTTGCCCTGGGCGATCATCGTCGCGCTGTCGGCGCCGATCGCAGGCCGGCTGTCCGATCGTTATCCGCCAGGCCTGCTCGGCGGCGTGGGGCTGGCCATCCTCAGCGCCGGCATGGTCGCGCTGGCGCTATTGCCTGCCGATCCTTCGGCGCTGAACATCGCGCTGCGCATGGCAGTCTGCGGCGCAGGCTTTGGCTTGTTCCAGGCGCCCAATTTGCGGGCCATGATGTCGAGCGCACCGCGCGAGCGCAGCGGCGGAGCCAGCGGCGTGATTGCCATGGCCAGATTGATTGGCCAGACAACGGGTGCTGCCCTGGTGGCGCTTTGTTTCGGACTGGCAGCGACGCAGGGGCCGGTCTTGGCCCTTGCTCTGGGAGCAGGTTTTGCTGCGCTGGCCGCGACGGCCAGCTTTGCCAGGCTTTGGGCCGACTGATCGTCAGGCCGGCGCAGTCCGGGCTGCGGCGATTGCGGCCACCCGGGCGGTGACTTCCTTGCGGAACCGGTTCAACTCCTGGACATTGGCGAAGCTGCGCTCCATCAGCAAGCTCATGTTGTGCAGGATGCGCTCGACCACCTTGCCCTCCCAGACTGCGTCGAACTGGATTTGCTTGTCCAGCCAATGCTCAAGCCAATCGGGGTCGGGAATCCGGCTCTGGATGGTGTCGCGCGGGAACAGCAAGGCGTTGACATGCAGGTTGGTCGGATGCAGCGCCTGCGCAGTGCGGCGCGCACTGGCCATCAGCACGCCGACCTTGGCGAAGGCGGCGCGGGCTTCGTCGCCGAACTTGACCAGCGCCCGCTTCATATAGCGCAGATAGGCGCCGCCATGGCGTGCTTCGTCGCGTGCCAAGGTTTCGTAGATCGCTTTGATGACCGGCTCGGTATGCCATTCAGCAGCCCGCCGGTACCAGTGATTGAGCCTGATTTCGCCGCAGAAATGCAGCATCAATGTTTCCAGCGCCGGGGCCGGGTCGAAATCGAAACGCACTTCGTGCAACTCGGCTTCGGTGGGGGCCAGATCAGGCCGGAAGCGGCGCAGGTATTCCATCAGCACCAGCGAATGCTTTTGTTCCTCGAAAAACCAGACGCTCATGAAGGCCGAAAAATCGCTGTCGTCCTTGTTGTCGCGCAGGAACATCTCGGTGGCCGGCAATGCCGACCATTCGGTGATCGCGTTCATCTTGATCGTCTGGGCCTGGGCATCGGTCAGCTGGCTGGCATCGAACTTGTCCCAAGGGATGTCGGTGTCCATATTCCAGCGCACGGCTTCCAGTTGTTTGAAAAGTTCTGGGTAAAGCATCGGTAATCCGGTTGATTTGAAAATTTTTTCGTCTCAGGCCTGAGTAGCGCGCCAGCGGGATACCTCGCCGGCGATGGCGGAGAGTGCAGTGACACGGCGGATGCCGTCAAGGCCCGAACCCCGCTGCAAGGCCTGCGAACTGCCTCCAGCCCAAAGCGCGACGCCGGGCGGCAATTGCGCGCGCAATTCACCCAGGCTGCGTTGCACCATGCCGGTTGACAGGATGCCGGTGAAGCTCAAGGCGACGATGTCGGCCTTGTGCGAGTTGGCCGCGCGGATCAGTTCGTCCAGGGGTGTCTGTACCCCGAGCGACAGGCATTGGCAGCCCGCCAAGGCCAGCATGGTTTCGACCATCAGCAGACCCAGACCATGCTGCTCGCCGGGCAGGGTGGTCAAGACAACCCGCGGCCGCTCGGCCAAAGCATCGCGGGGAATCGATTGCAATGCCTGACGCAGCAACTGTTGCAGCGATTCGGTATAGATATGTTCTTCAAAAATCGCCAGTTCGCCGTTCAGCCATTTTTCCCCGACCAAGCCTGTCAAGGGCGCGATCAGCTCGAGCAAGCAGGGGCCGAGCCCCATGCGCAGCATCGCCTGTGAAAGCAGGCGCCGCAGACCATCGACATCATGGGCGACCAGCATCTCGATGCAGCTGGTCTGGTCCTGCGCCAGCAATGCGCCTGAAGCAGCGACCTGCTTGGCGCTGGCTTGGACCCGCAGCAAGGCCTCAAGTGCTTCATGGCTGGCTGCCACCACCCGGCCCGGTCGATGGCCCGCGTCGAGCAGACGTTTCAACAGACGCAGGCGCTGCACCTGCTCAGCCGGGTAGACCCGCTCGCCTGAAAAATCGCGCAACGGGGCCGGGAAACCATAGCGGCGTTCCCAGACTCGCAGCAAGTCCTTGCTGATGCCGGTATCGCGCTCGACCGCCGAAATGCCCGGCAAGCCTTGCAGCAGCTCATTGGCTGTATCAGGTGGTAGCTCCGCAATGCCTGGGCTGGTCGAGGTCATCAATTTATTTGTCTAGGACAAAAGTGAGACATAAATATCGAATTGGCATAATATATAGGCTGAATCCGAGTTTGACTAGGACAAATAATGGGCAAGAAATTTCAATGGCTATTGCTGCTGCGCTGCTTGGGTCTGCTGCTCGCCATCAGCATCGGGCCGGCCGCCTGGGCCGCCACCAGTAACTGCCCCGCATTATTGCAGCGCGATATGCTGCGCCTGCAGGACGAAAAACCACAAACACTCTGCCAATATGCAGGGCGGGTGGTGCTGGTCGTCAACACCGCCAGCTTTTGCGGTTTCACACCGCAGTACAAGGCCCTCGAAGCATTGTCGAGCCGCTATGCAGATCGGGGTCTGGTGGTGCTTGGCTTCCCGTCGAATGACTTCGGCAGCCAGGAGCCCGGCAGCAACAAGGAGATCGCCGAGTTCTGCGAGAACACTTTCAACGTCAAGTTCCCGATGTTCACCAAGTCGCATGTGCTGCCCGGGATGCCATCGACCAATCCGCTATTTGCCGAGCTCGCAAAGCGCACCGACCAGGTGCCGAAGTGGAACTTCCACAAATATCTGATTTCTCGCGACGGCAGCGAAGTCCGCAGCTTCGGCTCGGCCATTGATCCTGCCGGCCGGGCTTTCACGCAGGAGCTCGAGCGCCTGCTGGCCAAGCCATGAACTCCACCGCTGCGCCATGTCTGCCAAATCCGCAGCGTTGATCCGCTCGCAGTCTGATGCGGGAGCTGCCGCCGGCCATGCTGCCGCGCTGCTG
>CANFIC010000055.1 GCA_947446685.1 Burkholderiales bacterium | reverse complement strand
GCAGCAGCAGCACGCGGTCATCGGCAAAGCTCAAGCGGTGCAGGTTCGGCGTCAAAGGTGGCCAGGCGGCAACCAGTTGATCGGCCAGATCAGCCAGGGCCGAATGCTGCTGCGCTTGCTGCAAGTCTTGTTTGCGCAACGGGTGCTTTTCGATGCTGATGAAGACCAGTTGCTGGCAGCGCTGCGGATCCTGTTGCCAGGCGTCCCAGCAGGCGAGGAAGTTGTTACCAAGGCCGAACCCGGTCTCCAGGATGATGAAGCGCTGGCGCTGCGCCCAGCGCCGGGGCAGGTCATTGCCGCCCAGAAAGACATGGCGAGCCTGCTCGATCGCGCCGGCGCGGCTGTGATAAACATCCCTGAAGGCAGGGGCGCTCGGGGCGGCGGGGTCGGAAAAGTCGACTTCGGCCGGGACGATCGGATGGGTTTTCATTCCCGGGCGAGTATGCCCCCGGTGAAGGCTCAGCAGTCGACCGTTTCGCCATGTTGAGGAACGCGCACGCGCCAGCCCAGTTCATCCTGGATGCGACTGCGTAGCGCATCGCTGGCCTCGGGTTCACCGTGGATGACATAGACCTGTGAGGGCGCCTGCTTGAAGCCGCGCAGCCAGGCCATCAGGCCGTCGGCATCGGCATGGCCCGAGAAGCCTTCCAGATGACTGACCTCGGCATTGACCGGGACGAAATGACCATGCAGCTTGACTTCGCGCGCGCCGCCGACCATCTTGGCGCCGCGGCTTCCTGCCACTTGGAAACCTGGGAAGGCGATATGGTGGCGCGCTTGCGGTGCCATCGTTTCCAGATGGTTGAGGACGCGGCCACCAGTGGCCATGCCGCTGGCCGAGATCACGATCGAAGGTCGACTGCGTGGCCCCGCCAGGCTGGCAGCCAGCTTCACCGATTCAGCTTGCTTGGTCACGAGGTGAACGCCATCGCAAAGACCCGCAGCGTCTGAAGCAGTGATACGCAGCAGTTTCTTGTGGCGGATCGTCAGCTCGGTCGCGGCTGCGGCCATCGGGCTGTCAAGATAGATCGGCAGGTCCTGGGGCAGGTCGCCCGCCTCGCGTAGCCTTTGCAGGACCAGCAGCAGCGCCTGGGCACGACCGACGGCAAAGCTGGGCAGCAGCAGACTGCCGCCGCGCTTGATGGTATCGCGCAGGATTTGCGCCAGCCTGGCTTGCACATCCTCCGGCGGGTGCAGGCGGTTGCCGTAAGTCGACTCGACCAGCAGGATGTCGGCTGCTTCAATTCTTTGTGGCGGCGGCATCAACAGGTCATTGTTGCGGCCGACATCGCCTGAAAAAACCAGCGTCTTGCCTTCGGCCACCACCGTGATCGCGCAGGCGCCCAGCAGATGGCCGATCGGAGTGAAGCGGATCGACGCGTTGCCGAGTTGCAATCGACCATCGCGTGGCAGTCCGACGAAATGGGTCAGGACCTTTTTCACGTCGTTGACCGTGTACAGCGGCAGCGCCTTGGCATGTTTGCTGGTGCCATAGCGATTGGCGCGGCGTGCGTCTTCTTCCTGCAAATGCGCGCTGTCGAGCAGCAGCACTTCGCAGAGGTCCCGGGTCGCACCGCTCGAAAAAATCTGGCCGTTGAAGCCTTGGCGCCGCAAGGCTGGGATATAGCCGCTGTGATCCAGATGGGCATGTGACAGCAGGACTGCGTCGATGCTCGCGGCGGCTGCGCCCAGGCCGGCCCAGTTGCGCTCACGCAGGGCGTTGTAGCCCTGGAACAGGCCGCAAGCGAGCAGGATCCGTTGCTCGCCCAGATCCAGCAGATGGCGTGAACCGGTGACTGAATCGGCAGCGCCGAGAAATGTGATTTTCATGCGAACCCTTGCATCGTTGATGCGAGGATTGCAGCACCGGCGGTATGGGCAAGGCATGACTCAGCGCAAGCTGCGCGGAGCCGAAAATGCAAAAAAGCCCGATCAATGCGACCGGGCTTTTTATCGGTTCAAGCAGACTTCAGCGCTTGGGAGGACCCGAGCGAGGAGGAGGACGTCCGCCGCCGCCGGCCGGCCGCGGCGCACCCGGACGTGCCGCATGACTGGATGGACGGCCATTGCGATCACCGCCACCGTCACGTGAACCTGCGCCTGGCGCGCCGCGCGGGGCCGATCGGCCACCACCACCACCACCACCGCCGCCGCCGCCGCGCGAATTGCCACGACCGCCGCCGCCGCCGGAGCGGCTGCCATTGTTGTTGAGGATCATCCGGCCGAGCACGATGGGCTCGGGCTTTTCACTCGGGTCAGGTGCAAAGCCGGGGACGATTTCCTTCGGAATTTCGCGCTTGATCAGCTTTTCGATTTCACGCAGGAAGCCGTTCTCGTCGACGCAGACCAGCGATACCGCCACACCCTCGGCGCCGGCACGACCCGTGCGGCCGATGCGGTGGACATAGTCTTCCGACACATTGGGCAGCTCGAAGTTCACGACATGGGGCAGTTGGTCGATGTCGATGCCGCGTGCAGCGATGTCGGTTGCCACCAGCACCTGCAGGTCACCGGTCTTGAACTCGGCCAAGGCCTTGGTGCGGGCACCCTGGCTCTTGTTGCCGTGGATCGCCATGGCACTGATGCCCTGGTCGTTCAGATAGTCAGTCAGGCGGTTCGCGCCATGCTTCATGCGGGTGAAGACCAGCACCTGATGCCAGTTACCCTGCTTGATCAAGTGGGCGAGCAATTCCTTCTTGCGTTCACGGCCGACTGGGTGCACTTTCTGCTCGATCGTCTCGGCAGTCTGGTTGCGGCGCGCAACTTCGATCAATGCCGGTTGGTTCAACAGGCGATCGGCCAGGTTCTTGATCTCGTCGCTGAAGGTGGCCGAGAACAGCAGGCATTGTTTCTTCGCTGGCAACATCGCCAGCACTTTCTTGATGTCGTGCACGAAGCCCATGTCGAGCATGCGGTCGGCTTCGTCGAGCACCAGGATCTGCACCTGGCTCAAGTCCAGCGTGCCTTGCTGCGCATGATCGAGCAAGCGGCCCGGGGTGGCGACGAGAATGTCGACACCATCGCGCAGACGATTGATCTGAGGCTGCATGCCGACGCCGCCGAACATCACCATGCTGGTCAGGGGCAGGTATTTGCCGTAAGTCTTGACGCTTTCTTCAACCTGAGCTGCGAGCTCGCGAGTCGGTGTCAGCACCAGTGCGCGGATGGCGGGCTTGCCGCGCTTGTTGGTGGCGGGCGCGCCCAAGCTCAGTCGCTGCAGCATCGGCAGCGTGAAGCCGGCGGTCTTGCCGGTGCCGGTCTGTGCGCCGGCGAGCAGGTCGCCGCCTTGCAATACGGCGGGAATCGCTTGCAGTTGGATCGGTGTTGGAGTCGTGTAGCCAGCGTCGGTGATGGCCTTCAGGAGGGGCAGGGCTAGGCCCAGGGATTCAAAAGTCATTGCTTGCTTATGGCGCACGGTGCCCTGGATGCCGGCCAGCGCTGCATGGGCAACGCCAGTCTTGGGGCCTGCGATAGGAATGTGCTTGAGCTGAAAGGAGAAGCCGCGGCAAGACTGGTAGCCTCGGCATAGCTTCTGATTGTAGCCGGATAGGCTAAAACGCGAGGGATAACCCGCTGTTTCCTGAGCAAGGCGCGGTCTGGCCGCAGCTGCGAGCTGAGCAAAAGGTCACTTTGGCCGAAACTGCGACAATTGCGGGTTGAACGCCTTGCTTGTCAGGGCGCAAGCCTCAGCAGCCAATCGTCAGCAAATTCAGGAAGCCCCCATGGCGCAATATGTCTTTTCAATGAACCGTGTCACCAAGACGGTGCCGCCCAAACGCCAGATCTTGCGCAATGTGTCGCTGTCGTTCTTCCCCGGCGCCAAGATTGGTGTGCTCGGCGTCAATGGTTCGGGCAAGTCGAGCCTGCTGAAGATCATGGCCGGCGTTGACAAGGACATCGAAGGCGAAGCGATTGCGATGCCGGGCCTGAAGATCGGTTATCTGGAGCAGGAACCGAAGTTGAACCCCGATCAATCGGTGCGCGAAGCGGTCGAAGAAGGCATCGGCGGCGTGCTGGCTGCGAAGAAGCGGCTCGACGAGGTCTATGCGGCTTATGCTGATGAAGATGCTGATTTCGACGCGCTCGCCGCCGAACAGGGTGAACTCGAATCGATCATTGCGGCAGCCGGCAGCGAAAACACCGACTTGCAACTTGAAATGGCGGCTGACGCCTTGAACCTGCCGCCCTGGGATGCGCGCATCGGGCTGCTTTCAGGCGGCGAAAAACGCCGCGTCGCGCTCTGCCGTTTGTTGCTCTCGAAGCCCGATATGTTGCTGCTTGACGAGCCGACCAATCACCTGGATGCCGAATCGGTCGACTGGCTGGAGCAGTTCCTCAGCCGTTTCCCTGGCACCGTCGTCGCGATCACCCATGATCGCTACTTTCTCGACAACGCCGCCGAATGGATTCTTGAACTCGACCGCGGCGCTGGCATTCCCTGGAAGGGCAATTATTCCGACTGGCTGGAACAGAAAGAACGCCGCCTCGAGCAGGAGCAAAAAGGCGAGGAGTCCCGTGCCAAGGCGATGAAGAAGGAACTCGAATGGGTTCGATCGAACGCCAAGGGACGTCAGAGCAAGAGCAAAGCCCGTCTGGCGCGCTTTGAAGAACTATCGGACGTCGATTACCAGAAGCGCAACGAGACCAACGAGATCTTCATCCCGGTGGCCGAACGGTTGGGCAACGAGGTGATCGAATTCGAGAATGTGTCGAAGAGCTTCGGTGATCGCCTGCTGATCGACAACCTCAGCTTCAAGGTGCCGGCAGGCGCCATTGTCGGCATCATCGGGCCCAACGGCGCCGGCAAGTCGACGCTGTTCCGGATGATCCAGGGCCAGGAGCAACCTGATAGCGGCAAGGTCATGATCGGCAAGACGGCGCAACTGGCATTTGTCGACCAGAGCCGCGAGAGCCTGGCTGACGACAAGACCGTCTGGCAGGATGTCTCGGGCGGTCTCGACAACATCGTCGTCGGCAAATTCATCATGCCCAGCCGTGCCTATCTGGGCCGCTTCAACTTCAAAGGCAATGACCAGCAAAAACTGGTCGGCAATCTGTCGGGTGGTGAACGCGGCCGGCTGCACCTGGCCAAGACCCTGGCGCAGGGCGGCAATGTGCTGATGCTCGACGAACCGTCAAATGACCTTGATGTGGAAACCCTGCGCGCGCTCGAAGAGGCGATGCTTGAATTCGCCGGTTCGGCCATGGTGATTTCGCATGATCGTTGGTTCCTTGACCGGATTGCCACCCATATCCTGGCTTGCGAAGGCAACTCGCAGTGGGTCTTCTTCGATGGCAATTACCATGAGTACGAAGCCGACAAGAAGAAGCGCCTGGGCGAAGAGGGTGCGCGTCCGAAGCGGATGCGCTTCAAGCCGATCAAGTAAACGGAATTGGCAGGGACGGGTTCAAGGCGAGTTGGCCAGGCCCTGTCTTAACGATTCTTTACGCTTCGAGCATGGGCGAGTAACGAGCAGGCGCGAAGATGGAGCCTTCCAAATACTCCGAGGAGAAATCCCATGGGCAAACTGAATTTGATCAAGATCTTGAAGACCGGCGCTGTGTTGTCGGTACTGGCATTGAGCGGCCTGACCGCCGTGGCTCAAGGTCATGGCGGTATGCGTGGCGGTCAAGGCGGTCCGGAGATGATGATGGGCGGCAGGATCGAGCATTTGCTTGAGGCCGTCGATGCCACCGATGCCCAGCGCGCCCAGATCAAGCAGATCATGCAAGCCGCGCGCACCGACATGAAGGCCCAGCATCAAGCCGGCAACAAGATGCGTCAGCAAGGTCTAGCCTTGTTCGCCGCGCCGAACATCGATGCCGCTGCGGTCGAAGCCTTGCGGGTGCAAATGCAGGCTCAGCATGAAGCGGTCAGCAAGCGCATGAGTCAGACGATGGTTGAAGTCGCGCGGGTGCTGACACCCGAGCAGCGCGCCAAGTTCGCCGAGCGGATGAAAAAGCGTCAGGCCAGGATGGCCGAGCAGATGCAAGCTCGTCCGGGCAAGAGCGCCAATTGAAGTGAAGTCCGGAACCTGGTTCCGGGCTTCAGACCTTGCGCCAGCCCGACCCGGAACCTAGATGAAATTGTTGTTGATTGATGACGACGCCAGGCTGACGGCGATGCTCAGCGAGTACCTGACCGCTGCCGGTTTCGAAGTGGCCATGGCAGGCTCATTGAAGGCGGGCCGGCAGTTGCTGGCGGCGGGGAATCACGATCTGCTGGTGCTCGATCTGATGCTGCCTGATGGCGACGGGCTCGATTTTTGCCGAGAGTTGCGCGCACACCCACAAACCCGGCGACTGCCGGTGCTGATGCTGTCGGCACGCGGTGAGTCAATGGACCGGATCCTCGGTCTGGAACTCGGCGCCGACGATTACCTGGCCAAGCCATTCGAACCGAGGGAGTTGCAAGCCAGGATCAAGGCCTTGTTGCGCCGCTCCGAACCGGCTGCCGCCGAAGATGATGTGCTGCGCTTCGGCCGGCTGGAAATCGATCCAGCAGCCAGGCTGGCCAGGCTTGACGGGCAGGCCTGTGATCTGACCGGTCACCAGTTTGACCTGCTGGTAGTGCTGGCGCAAAGCCCCGGCCGGGTGCTGACGCGCGACCAGATCATGGATTCGCTCAAAGGCCACCCGCTCGACGCATTTGACCGTTCGATCGATGTGCATATCTCGCGCATCCGGTCGGTGATCGAAGACGATGTCAAGGCGCCGCGGCGCGTTCTGACCGTACGCGGTGTCGGCTATGTCTTTGCCCGCAAGCAAGATGCCGAGCCGAGTCACTGAGCCCTGCCCGAGGTCTTGATGCGCTCACTCTATCTCCGCATCTATCTGACCCTGGTCCTGCTGTTGCTGGTGTTCGGCTTTGGTTCGACCTGGCTGTTCCAGCGCCATATCGAGCAGGAGCGAGGCAATGCCGAAGCCCTGGCCCCGGAACGCCTGAATGCGATGGTGCAGCTGATTTATCGCGCCTTGCCGCCTGCCAGCGCACCGCGAGCTGAGCAAGCTGCCGCCTTGCAGGATTGGGGTCAGCGGCTGCGCATGGCGATCGCCTTGAACGACGCCGATGGCAAGCGCATCGCGGCCTCTGAACGATACGAACAGCGCGAGACCGAAGCCGGCGTGCGCAGCCTCCAGATGCAGATGGCTGATGGACGCAGCCTGGCAATGATCCGGGTCCCCAGGCAGCCGCCGGGGTTCGGGCAGATCCTGTCCGAGGGTGGCCGCGAAGGCGGTCCAACTGGCATGAGGCCCCGCGGGCCCAGGCGTGATGATTCGCCTTGGCAGATGCTGACTGAGCCTCAGAACGGCCAGTGGCTGCTGATCTTTCTGGCACTGCTGTTTCTCGGTGTTGCCGCTGGCGCCTATCCGGTGGTGCGCCGTTTGACGCGGCGACTGGAAGAATTGAAACGTGGTGTCGAGCAGTTTGGCTCTGGCCAGTTGGCGCATCGCGTCGACCAGAAGGGCAATGACGAGGTAGCGGCGCTGGCCGCCAGTTTCAATCTGGCTGCAGCGCAGATCGAGACGCTGCTGCGCTCGCAGCAATCGATGCTGGCCAATGCCAGCCATGAACTGCGCTCGCCGCTGGCGCGCTTGAAAATGGCTGTGGCGATGATCGACGAAGCCGGCCCGGCGCAACGCGCCAGACTGGCGACCGAGATCGACACCAATATCGCCGAGCTCGACGCCCTGGTCGAGGAGGTGCTGCTTGCGAGCCGGCTCGATGCCGATGCCCAGCTTGCTGCCGAGGAGGTCGATCTGCTCGGTATGGCGGCCGAAGAGGCGGCGCGTGCTAGCGCCGAATTCGAGCCGGCGCCAGGGCTGAACCGCATGAATGTCGTCGGCGAAGAGCGCTTGCTCAGGCGTGCGCTGCGTAACCTGCTCGACAACGCCTGCCGCTACGGAGGCAGCCAGGTGCGGCTCGAACTGCAAGCCGTCGGCAGCATGGCCGAACTGCGGGTTTGCGACCGCGGTCCGGGTGTTCCCGCCGCGATGCGCGAGCGCATCTTCGATGCATTTTTCCGTTTGTCCGGCCATGCCGAACAGGCGGGTGGCATCGGCCTCGGTCTGAGTTTGGTCCGGCAGATCGCCTTGCGCCATGGCGGGCAGGTGCGCTGCGAAGCAAGGCCGGGCGGTGGCAGCCTGTTCGTGCTGAGCCTTCCGACAGGCTGACTGCAGTCTGTTTATCATCGGACCCGAGCCGCAGCCCTTGCGGCAGGAGGCCTGAGATGAATGCAATGCAGAACAAATACGCTTTGGTCACCGGCGCAGGTTCGGGCATCGGCCGCGCTTGCGCGCTGGCTTTGATGAACGCCGGCTGGCGCGTTGCCTTGGTTGGGCGGCATGTCGAGTCTTTGCAACAGACTGCGGCAATGTTCGAAGACCCGGCGCAGGCGCTGGTGCTGGCCGCTGACGTCGGCCGGCCGACACAAGTCAGCGCCTTGTTTGAACAGGTCAAGGCAGAGTTCGGCCGGCTCGACCTGTTGTTCAACAACGCCGGCATTGCCGCACCGGCGCTGCCGATCGACGAATTGACATTCGAGCAATGGCAGGCGGTTGTCGACGTCAACCTGACCGGCAGCTTCCTCTGCGCGCAGGCCGCTTTCAAACTGATGAAGTCGCAGGCTCCGAAAGGTGGCCGCATCATCAACAACGGTTCGATCTCGGCGCATGCGCCGCGACCTTTTTCAGCCCCGTACACGGCGACCAAACATGCGATCACCGGCTTGACCAAAGCCTTGTCGCTCGACGGCCGGGCCCATGACATCGCCTGTGGTCAGCTTGACCTCGGCAATGCCCTGACCGAGATGGCCATGCCGATGACGCGTGGTGTGCGCCAGGCTGATGGCCGCATCGCCGTTGAAGCGACGATGGATGTCGAGCATGCGGCTTCGGCGCTTCTCTACATGGCCGGGCTGCCGCTGGCGGCGAATGTGCAGTTCATGACGGTGATGGCGACCGCCATGCCCTATGTCGGGCGCGGCTGAAAGCTTTATTTACCAGCGCTTGCTGCTCAACTCGCGCAAGATCTCGCCGTAGATCCGGTAGCGCGAGGCGCTGATCTGGCCCTGGTCGACCGCGTCGCGAACGCCGCAACCCGGTTCATGCTGGTGCGTGCAGTTGTAGAAGCGGCAATGGTCGGCATGGCGCCGCAGGTCGGGCATGAACAAGGGCAGATGCGCCGGTTCGATCTGTTTCAGGCCGAACTCCTGGAAGCCGGGCGAGTCGATCAAGGCGGTTTCCCGGTCGGCGTCGAGCCAATACCACTGCGTCGTCGTCGTCGTGTGGCGCCCCGAGTTCAAGGCCTGCGAAATTTCACCGACCTGGGCTTTGGCATCGGGGATCAGCAGGTTGATCAAGGTGCTCTTGCCGGTGCCGCTGGGGCCCAGCACAAAAGTTCTTTTGCCAGCCAGCCAGGGCAGCAGCGTCGCGCTCGATCCCACCGGATCGGTCTTCATCGCCAGTTCCATCATCGGTAGACCCATGGCGTGATAAGGCGCCAAGCGCTCGCGCGCCGAGGCAACGCCGGGCAGATCGGTCTTGTTCAGGGCGATCGTTGTGGCGATGCCGGCGGCCTCGGCGGCGATCAAGGAGCGCGTCAACTGGCTTTCGCTGAAGACCGGCTCCACCGCCACCAGCACCAGCAACTGGTCGAGATTGGCGGCAAAGCTCTTGGTCTTCCATTCGTCCTGGCGGAACAGCAGATTGCGCCTTGGCTCAACCGCTTCGATCACGCCCTCATCCGAGCCGGAAGGCGCCCAGCGCACCTGGTCGCCGACGACACAGTCGCTCTTCTTGCCGCGTGGGTGGCAGACCAGTCGTTTGCCGTCGCTGTCTTCAACGATGTAATGCCGGCCATGACCGCGCACCACCAAGCCCAGATCGAGCGCATTGAAACGCGTCACGGGCTGGTTTCCGGCAGCGCGCTGACCTGCACGGCGCAGATGAAGTCGTTGAGCGTCAAGCCCTGGGCTGAATGGGTGCTGAAGCTGACCGTGCAGGCGTCATAGCCCAGATGCATTTCGGGGTGGTGGTCCTGCCCATGGGCGACTTCGGCGACCGCGTTGACGAAGGCCATCACCTGGTAAAAGTTGTCGAAGCCGAAGCGTCTGGCGATCGAGCGCTGCTCGGGGTCGACGCTCCAGCCAGGAGCTTGCAGCAGCAGATCGTCAATTTGGTCCTGGGTCAGGGCCTCGTGCTGCGGCGTGCATTGGGCGAGCAATAGATTCATAGCAAGGCAGCGATGCGTTCGCTGGCGGGAGGGTGTGAATAATAAAAACGCGCGTAGACCTTGTCGGGGGTCAGCGTGCCGGCATTGTCTTCATGCAGTTTCAGCAAGGCGCTGGCCAGGTCGGAACCACTGGCATGGGCACAGGCATAGGCATCGGCCTGGAACTCGTCGCGGCGCGAAAAATGGCTCGCCAGCGGCGTGAAGAAAAAGAAAAATACCGGCAGTACCAGCATGAACAGCAGCAGGGCCAGCGCATCGTTGGGTGCCGCCATATTCGGCTGCACGCTGAAGGCCAGGTAGAACCCGGCTTGGGTCGACAACCAGCCCAGGCAGGCGAAACCGCCCAGACTGATCGCGAACAGCGTCAACATCCGTTTCAGCACATGCTTGTGCTTGAAATGCCCAAGCTCATGGGCCAGTACGGCTTCGACTTCAGGGCCATTCAAGCGACTCAGCAAGGTGTCGAAAAACACCACCCGCTTGGACGGGCCGAAGCCGGTGAAGTAAGCATTGCCATGGGCCGAGCGGCGGCTGCCGTCCATCACGAACAGGCCTTTGGCGGCAAAGCCACAGCGCGCCATCAGGCCTTCGACGCGGGCTTTCAAATCGGCGTCGTCAAGCGGCGTGAACTTGTTGAACAGCGGCGCGATCAGCGTTGGGTAGATCAGCAGGATCAGCAGGTTGATCGCGACCCAGGAACTCCAGGCCCAGAGCCACCAATAGGCGCCCGCTGCCCCCATCAACCAGAGAATCAGCGCCGCGATCGGCAGGCCCAGCAGAATGCCGACCAGCGCGCCTTTGAGCATGTCGAGCGCATACAACTTCAGCGTCATGCGGTTGAAGCCGAACTGCTGCTCGATGCGGAAGATGTTGTAGAGCTCCCAGGGCAGGTCGAGCAGGCTGCCGATCAGCGTGAACGCGGCCAGCAGCGACAACTGGTAAGCCATGTTGCCGAAACGGGGCAGGACCCAATCGTACAAGGCCAGATTCAAGGCATCGAGCCCGCCCAGCAAAGTCCAGCCCAGCAGCAATGAACTGCTGAAGGCCAGGTTCAACTGGCCAAAGCGGCTGCGCACCAGCGTGTAATCGGCGGCCTTCTGGTGTGCGGCCAGGGGCACCTTGGCGGCAAATACCTCGGGCACCGCCCCGCGATGCAGGGCGACATGGCGCACCTGACGACTGCTGAGCCAGAATTTGCACAACACTGAAGCCAGCAGCGCCAGGGCGAAGGCCAGGCTCAGCGCCGTGGGCGGGATGGGGGGAAGAATGCTTGCAGACATCAGCGCAGTGTAGGGCTGCGACAATCCGGGCGATTCAATTGCCAAAGAAACTCCCCCTATGAGCATTGCCCCGACGCTGGTCTCGAACGAACATAACCTGATCTGGATCGACCTGGAGATGACTGGCCTCTACCCGGACCGCGACCGCATCATCGAAATCGCCGTCGTCGTCACCGATGCGCAGTTGACGCTGCGGGTCGAAGGCCCGGTATTCGCGATCCACCAGAGCGATGAAGCGCTGGACAAGATGGACAACTGGAACAAGGGCACCCATGGCAAGAGCGGCTTGATCGACCGGGTCAAGGCCTCAACCATCAGCGAGGACGAAGCGGTCGCGCAGTTGATCGCCTTTCTGAAGGTCTATGTGCCTGCCGGCAAGTCGCCGATGTGCGGCAACAGCATCTGCCAGGACCGCCGCTTCATGGCCAACTACATGCCCAAGCTGGAGAGCTTTTTTCATTACCGCAATGTCGATGTCTCGACCTTGAAGGAGCTCGCCAGGCGTTGGAAGCCCACGATCATGGCCGGCTTCAAGAAGCAGCAAGCCCATACCGCAATGGCCGACATCCATGAATCGATCGACGAGATGCTCTATTACCGTGAGCATTTGCTGAGCCTTTGAGACACAGGCTTGCCGGACCAGCCTTGCCCGGCATAGTTCCCCTACGCCTGGCCGGAATTGGTGCCTAGGCTAGACTGCCGCACCGCCGAATCGACCGTCGTCACTGGAAGCAATCAATGTCTTCAATTCAAGAATCAGTCCTGCTGCAAGCGCTGCAAACCGTGATCGACCCGAATACCGGGCTTGATTTCGTCAGCACCCGGCAGGTCAAGCAACTGCGCATCGACGGCGACTCGGTGTCGTTCGAGATCGAACTCGGCTATCCAGGCGCCAGCCAGGTCGCTGAAATCCGCCGCCAACTGGTAGCCGCAGCGCGCCAGGTGGCCGGCGTGGCCAACGTCAGCGTCAATATCAACAGCAAGATCGTTGCTCATGCGGTGCAGCGCGGCGTGCAACTGCTCCCGGGAGTGAAGAACATCATTGCCGTGGCCTCGGGCAAGGGCGGCGTCGGCAAGAGCACAACGGCGGCCAATCTGGCCCTGGCCCTGGCGGCCGAGGGCGCCAAGGTCGGTGTTCTCGATGCCGACATCTACGGCCCGAGCCAGCCGATGATGTTGGGCATCAGCGGCAAGCCGGAAAGCCATGATGGCAAGCTGATGGAGCCAATGCTCAGCCATGGTCTGCAGATCATGTCGATCGGTTTCCTGATCGAGGAAGACCAGGCGATGATCTGGCGCGGGCCGATGGCCACGCAGGCGCTCGAGCAGTTGCTGCGACAGACCCATTGGCAGGATCTCGACTACCTGATTGTCGACATGCCGCCCGGCACCGGCGACATTCAGTTGACCCTGTCGCAGCGCGTGCCGGTGACCGGTGCGGTGATCGTCACCACGCCGCAGGACATCGCGCTGATCGACGCCAAGAAGGGCTTGAAGATGTTCGAGAAGGTCGGCGTGCCGATTCTCGGCATCGTCGAGAACATGGCCGTCCATATCTGTACCCAATGCGGCCATGTCGAACATATCTTTGGCGCCGATGGCGGCAAACTGATGGCGCGTCAATATGGCGTCGACTACCTCGGCGCCTTGCCGCTGGCATTGACGATCCGTGAGCAGGCCGATGCCGGCCGGCCCAGCGTGATTGCCGACCCGGACGGCGAGATTGCCTCGCTCTACAAGGCTCTGGCGCGCCGGGTGGCGATCAAGATCGCAGCGCAGGCCAAGGATTATTCGAGCAAGTTCCCGAGCATCTCGATCTCCAAGAACACCTGAGCAATTTGCCATGCCGCTCAGCGAACCGTCGATCATTGCCGCGATCAAGACCGTCATTGACCCGAATACCGGAGAGGATTTCGTCTCGACCCGGCAGTTGAAAAACCTGCGCATCGACGGTGGCGACGTGGCCTTCGAAATTGAGCTGCCCTATCCGGCCAAGAGCCAGCTTGCTGCCTTGCGCCGCGCGCTGGTGGCGGCAGTGCGCACCCAAGAGGGCGTCGAAAACGTCCATGCCAGCCTGTCGGTCAAGATCGTCGCCCATGCGGTGCAGCGCGGCGTGCAGTTGCTGGCTGGGGTGAAGAACATTGTTGCGGTGGCCTCGGGCAAGGGCGGCGTCGGTAAGAGCACGACCGCGGTCAACCTGGCGTTGGCGCTGGCGGCCGAAGGTGCTGCGGTCGGTATCCTTGATGCCGACATCTACGGCCCCAGCCAGCCGATGATGATGGGCATCAGCGGCAGGCCCGAAACTGCCGATGGCAGCTTGATGGAACCGATGGAGAACTACGGCGTGTTGGTGATGTCGATCGGTTTCCTCGTCGACGAAGAAGACGCGATGATCTGGCGCGGACCGATGGCCACGCAGGCGCTCGAGCAGTTGCTGCGCCAGACCCGCTGGGGTCAGCTGGACTATCTGATCATCGACATGCCGCCCGGCACCGGCGACATCCAGTTGACGCTGAGCCAGAAAGTGCCGCTGACCGGCGCGGTAATCGTGACGACGCCGCAGGACATCGCGCTGCTGGATGCCAGGAAGGGCGTGAAGATGTTCGAAAAGGTTGGCGTGCCCATCCTCGGCCTGGTCGAAAACATGGCCGTGCATCTATGCGCCAATTGCGGCCATGTCGAGCATATTTTCGGTGCCGATGGCGGCAAGCGCTTGGCCCGGGACTACGCGATGGATTACCTCGGCGCCTTGCCCCTGCATATGTCGATCCGCGAGCAGGCAGACAGCGGGCGCCCGACGGTGGTCAGCGACCCCGATGGCGAGATCGCCAGCCTGTACAAGCAGGTCGCGCGCCAGTTGGCGGTGAAAATTTCGCGCCAGGCCAGCGATTTTTCATCGAAGTTTCCTCGCATCGTCATTTCCAGCGCGACCTGAATGGCTGCTGATCAGCGCCTTGATATTGCGGGCCGCAGCGGGTTTGACCTGAGTTATGGCAATCGCCGCCAGGT
>CANFIC010000054.1 GCA_947446685.1 Burkholderiales bacterium | reverse complement strand
GGGCCGTCCAGGTGATAAAGCCAGATCTCGCCCGAACCGGCTGAGCGGGTACCGGTGTAATGCTTGCGCGCTGCGATGTATTTGCCGCTCGGGTGCCAGACCGGGTTGTTCAGCAGCCGGTAGTCCTCATTGCTGACCGCACGGGCGCCGCTGCCGTCGAGATTCATGACCCAGATGTTGTCGCCGCCGCCAGCATCGCTGACATAGGCGATTTTCTGGCCATCGGGTGAAAAACGTGCCTGCATCTCCCAGGCGATCGAGTGGGTCAGCGCCTTGGCTTCGCCACCAGCGATCGGCAACAAATAGAGGTCGCCGAGCAGGTCAAAAACGATCTGTTTGCCGTCGGGGCTGACGTCCACGCTGAGCCAGGTGCCGCTGCGGGTGTCGATGTCAACCAGGCGGGCTTCTCCGGGCGGTTGGTCGACGTTCCATTTGGCTTCAGGCGCATCGGCGGCCTGACTGTTTGTGAGCAGGCCCAAGCTAATAAGGGCGATGGCGAGGAGGGTGGGGCGCGGTGCGGTGAATTTGGGTGACGACATATCGAGCATCGGGTGAGTGAGGCCCGAGCATATCGAACAATCTTGGGGCTGGCCTGTTGGGCTTGAGCGAAATGCCGGATATGTCGGCTGATGAATCACCCGGAAAATTCAAACCCCAGTCGGCGAATTGCTTTTTCGAAAGTGGATTTAAATGTGATGAGCGGGCAAGATTCGCGCCGGATCAATGATCGTCGAAGACAGCCTGCAAGGTCTTTGCATCGAGGATGCGATCGGCCCAGGTTTCCAATTGCGCCAGCGTGGCGCTTTTGAGCCGTGCATTCGTCTGCTCGTCCACGGCGCCGAAACGCCTCGCCAATTGACGCGCCAGCACTGTCACTTCACCTTCAATTCGACCCTGACTCAGACCCTGACTCAGCCCCTGACTTAGACCCTGACTCAGACCTTGACTCAGACCTTCACTCAGACCCTGACTCAGGCCCTCACTCCGACCCTCACTCAGCCCTTCCTTTCGGCCCTGGCTCAGCCCTTCTTGTTTCCATTGCTCAGTCCACTCGACGACGGTTTCTGCCAACATGGTTTTGATGTCCATTAAATCGCCCATTTCGGGCATTTTGATGCCGGGCATGCGCCCGGGAAGCAGTACCCGGTTGATCCAGACGGTGAAAGCTCTGCGCAAGCTGAGTTGCTGCGGGTCAGACAACCAATCGATCAATGCGGCCACGGCCAAGGCAATGGTACCGGGTTTGGCGCTTTTTTCCAGCCGGAACAATGCGGCCGCGAGATTTTTCAGGGCTAACGGGCCGCTTTCGTCGATGGCGCCTTCATCGAGCAATAGGTACTTCAAGTGCGGCGTGTAATCGCCAAGCCGGCCAGGAGTCGGCTCGATCAGCTGGGCCACATCGGTGGCGGCATTCCAGCGCGGCTTGCCGTTGTACAAGACGATGGGCAACACCGGGGGTAACAGTTGGCCGATGGCTGTCTGGCCCTGCCGGATGATGTCCTGGTACAGCAAGCCGAGATAAGTCAAGACGCGGATGGCCATATGGGCGTCGACTGAGGACTGGAACTCGAGCAGAATGTAAAGATAAAGCCAGCGCTCCTTGAATCGCACGCGCCAGATGACATCATCCTCCCGGCTGCGCAGGTCGTCCGAGACGTAGCTGCCGTTGACTTTCTCCAAGGGATGCTCTGCATAACTCAACGCGGATGTGTGCAGTGCGGACCGGGATGGGATGCAAGGCGCATTTTGCGGCCAATAGCGCGTGCTATTGGCAATAAATGCAACGCCGCAGACCGCCCGGGGCCGCGCTAGCACAAGCCGTGAGGGGTTATGCAGAGCATCCCAAGGTCTTCAAATCGAGTTCTGCCAGCCAGGGCTCATTCACAAAGCCCAGCAGCAAATCACGCACCATCTCAGGATGCGAGAAAAGGAGCTTGTAGCTGTTGTCGTGGTCGGGCATGGTCTGGTCTGCAGACTAATGCAGGCCGGGCTTGAAGAGGACCCCCAAGACAAGTCGGCCGACCCGGCCCGGCTCAAGGTTGCGCCGTCGGCCGCTTGAGCCCCTCTGCGCTGTAGCGATTCTTCGGATTCCACAGCATCCAGCCGTCGGTGCCCAATGATTCGGCGGCCTCGATCTGCTGCCTGATTTCATTCGGGCCGAACTCGCGGTGATCGAAGGCATAGTCGCGAAAAGCCTGCAGCCAGGGTCTGAAACGCCAGCCCGGCAGGCCTGTGCGTTGCAGCGCGCGGCGCAAGGAATGCTCGACGATGTCGAACGGCGCGGCCACCGGATCGCGGTGTTCGGGGATGCCGAAGCTGAAGCCCGAGGGGTAAAGCATCAGTGACAGATAGTCAAGCTGCCCGGCCAGCGCCTCGAGTTGCTGGCCGATCTGCGTGTCGTTCGCGTTCCAGGCGACATAGCCAAAAATATCGGCTGAAATGAAAACGTTGTAGCGCTGCAAGCGGGCCTGCGCCGCCGCCAGAAAACCATTGATCGCTGCCACCCGGCCAGCCTGATCGTTGGTCTGGCTGAAGCTCAAGCCCGTGGCATCGGGGAAGCGCAGATAGTCGAACTGGACCTCGTCGAAGCCGAGTTGCGCCGCCTCCTCGGCGATCGCCAGGCTATGTTCCCAGGCCTCGCGCCGGAACGGGTCGATCCAGGCCAGGTCTTCCCGGTCATGCCAGATGCCGCCCTGCGGATTGCGCACCGCCCATTGCGGATTCATCGCCACCAGCGGGTCGTCCTTGAAAACGACGATTCTGGCGATCAGGTAGAGCCCGCGTTCATGCAGGCGCTGCACCATCGCCGGCATATCGGCGACGGTGATCGGCTTTTGCGGCGGCAGCCCGGCCGCGGCCAAGGATCTGGCCATGGCCGCGCTGCGATAAGGCACCAGACCCCGGTCGCCCTTGATGTCGATGACCAGCGCGTTCATGCCGGCCTCGTCGATCACGCGCAAAGCGTCCTCGCGCAACAGATCGCTACCAATGCCGTAAACCGACAAATACAGCGCCTTCGGCCGGATGGTTTTCAGCTGAAAATCAATCGATTTCCCCTTACTCGAAAGTGATGTATTACTTGAAGTAGGCAATCCAACTATCTGTCGTGCATAGCCTATGGCTTTGACGCTCAGCACGCCATCGGAACAAGCGGCGCCAAAGTCATAGCGGCCTGCTGCATCGCTGCGGCGCAAGTTCTCGCACGCCACCAAGCTCGCCTCGGCGATCGGCCGGCCGGTCGCGGCGTCTGAAACCAGGCCTTCAAGCGCTATCGCCCAGCTGGTAGTCATGCTGAAAGCCAGCAGCGCCAGGCATTTCATCAGCAGCCTGTTCATCGCTGACCGCCGGTGGCAAAAGCTGCTTCCAGCCGCACTTCGAGTTGCTTGGCGTTGACGCTGTCGACCATCAAGTGGCGCGGCAGATCGAAGCGCGGGTCGCCGCAACTTGCCGAGCGGTTGCCCAGGCCGAAAGCCGCCGAATAGCCCGCCTCAGCGGCCTGCATCTGCAAAGCCGAATCGCTGAGCCCGAAGGGCCAGGCCAGCAGATCCACCGGGTTGCCGAGTCGCTGCTGCAACAAATCCCTTGACTGCTGGAACTGCAGCTTCGCCTGGCGCAAGAATTCATCGCCTTTCATCCGCGCCCGGTCCTGCAGCAGGTTCGGGTGCCAGTAGCTGTGCGACTGGATGCTGAAGGCCTTGTCGGCGGCCAGCTCGCGCAGCTGTTGCCAGCTCATCGCATAGCTCGCATTCGAGATCGCCGAGGGATAGACGAACAGCGTCACCGGCCAGCCCTGCGCGCGCAGCAGCGGCGCCATCAGCAAGAATTGCGAGCGGTGGCCGTCATCGGCGCAAAGCACGACCGCACGCTGGGGCAGGTTCTTGATAGCGCCATTGCAGCAAGCCAGCCAATCGGACAGCGGAATCACGCTGCAGCCGAGGCGCCGGATCAAGGCCAGATGCGATTCGAAATTGGCCAGCCGCAGCGTCATGCTGTCGACAGCCTCGGGCGCGAAGCGGTGGTAAGTCAGCAAGGTAACTGCCGGCGCTGAACCCGCAGCGGCCCGCCAAGGCAGACAAGCCGCACCAAGCAGGCCCAGGGTGAATGATCGGCGTGGCTGGTTTGGGGGGCTGAGTTCCATCCGCCTCAGACTAGCCGGGCAGGGCAGCCCGGCGCCTGACTTCAGTCAAGCTTGAGCTGCAGGATCTCCAGCACCAGGCCCAGATCGCTGCTGGTGAAGCTCGGCGGAACCCCGATCGTCTCGAAAGGCAGGCCCTGGCGATTGACCCAGAGCGTGGTGAAACCGAACCAGGTGGCGCCGAGCGCATCCCAGGCATTGCTCGAGACAAAGAGGATTTCCTCCGCCTGCAGCGGCAGCCGTTGTTGCACCAGCGCATAGCTTTCAGGCGCGGTCTTGAACAGACGGGCGCTGTCGACTGAAATCACATGGTCCAGCAACTGCGCCATGCCGGCGCTGGCCACCACCTTCTCGAGCATCGCGGTGTTGCCGTTGGAAAGGATGGCGGTCTGGATTCCGGCGGCTTTGAGCTTTTCCAGCACGGCCAGGTTTTCGGGGAAGGGCGTCAACTGACCATATTGCGCCATCAGGGCGTCGACGCTTTGTTCTGCCGGCGCCAGCTTCAAACGCGCCAGGACATAAAGCAGCGACAGCCGCGTGATGTCCCAGAACGACTGGTAATGCCGGCTGCCACCCGCTTGATGCGGGTCCGACATCGTGATCAAGCGGGTGTACTCGATCTGCTTGTCTCGCCAAAGCGTCGAGATCGTCGTGCCATGCCCCGGATACAGCCGCTCGGCCAGCGCGCCGATCGAGTAAACATCGAACAAAGTCCCGTAAGCATCAAAAACCACAGCCTTGATCGTCATTCTTTTTTCATCCTGGTTGAATTCATTCCGGCCGTACTCGACCCGCAAGCTCGACTATCGCATCACCTGGATTTCCCGCATTCCGACCGGGTTACGGAATATACGGAGGCCTCGCGACACCTGTAGCCCGCATAAAGGCGCAGCCGGAATGCGGGGTCGTGGTTAAGCGAAATGGGCCAGGTCTAAGGCCTTTTTGCCGGCGCCGATCCCCGCATTCCGACCTGCGGTCTCATCGCGGGCTACGGGGTTGGCGGCTTTGCATCACCTGTAGCCCGCATAAAGGCGCAGCCGGAATGCGGGGCCGTGGCCAAGCGAACTGGGCCAGGCCCGGAGCTTCGGCCCCGGTGTCGATCCCCGCATTCCGACCTTTGGTCTCATTGCGGGCTACGGGGTTGGCGGCTTTGGAGGGGGGTGATGTTTATTGTTCTGGCCAACCGATAAATGCAATTTTACATAATACACATTGTCGACTATATATGGAGGTTCGGGCTTGCTTGCCTGACCCGATCGGTAAGTGTATAAACACCGACACACTCTCACACTCGAGCCATCATGGATACAGTCCGCTGGAACATCGCTGTGTCACCAGACACGGATCAGTCCGTTCGCATGTTTATCGCCGCGCAAGGAGGCGGTCGAAAAGGTGACCTGTCACGCTTCATTGAGGAGGCCGTGCGCTCCTACCTGCTGGAGAAGGCCGTTGAACAAGCCAAGGCAGCCACGATCGGTATGGGCGAGTCAGAAATAACGAACCTCATCGAAGAGGCCGTACAGTGGGCGCGTGAACATTGATGCGTGTCATCCTCGACACCAATGTGTTGCTCGGTGCGATGATTTCGCCGCATGGTCCGCCTGATGTCATCTACAAAGCTTGGCGCGCAGGCAAATTCGAATTAGTGACCTCGACGGTACAGCTTGACGAGTTGCGGCGGGTGAGTCGCTATCCCAAACTCAAGCCGATACTGCCAGCCCACCGCATCGGCACGATGGTGAACAACATGCAACGCGCCCTCGTTCTGCTTGTTTTGTGCCCTCTCCCGGCTGAAATGAACCTGACCGATCCCAGTGACGAGTTCCTGCTTGCAATGGCCTTGACCAGCGAGGCTGACTATTTGGTGACTGGGGATCGCCGCGCCGGACTGCTGCAGCGTGGCACCATTGGACGTACGCGCATCGTCTCCCCAGGGGTATTTTGCGCTCAAGCGCTCTGATCGAAACCAGTCAGCCTGGCGTTGTTGTCAGACTATCGCGGCGCAGGCCTGAGCAATTGCAGCAACCGATCGCGCCCTGCAGCCAATGCAAAATCTGCCGCGTCGAGATGTTGTTCGTTGCGCAGCAAGCGGTCAGCGCCGGCCTTCAACAAGTCTTCGGCCAGATCGGCCGGGCCATAGCGAGCACTCATCATCAAGGGCGTGGTGCCATTTGGTGAGCGTGCATTGATGTCGGCACCCTGGGCGATCAGCCACAAGGCAACGCCGTTGTCAGGGCCGCTGCAGGCGTAATGCAGCGGCGTCCAGCCGCCCCGGTTGATCTTGGCGCCGCGTTTGACCAGCAACTGCACCCATTCAAGCCGACCTTTCAGCGCGGCCATCATCACCGGGGTCTCGCCATTGACATTGGCGGCATTGACGTCAAGTTGCGGATAGGCCAACAAACTGTCGAACGCCTTGTCCGATTCTTCGCGCAAGACGATGCTCAAGGCGGTCCGACCCTTCGAATCGGCCGTATTCGGATCGACGCCCCGCAGCAACAAGGTCAGCACGCCGCTGCCGTTGTTGCGTTCAGCGGCAGCGGTTAATTCATCGATAGGTCCGGCTTGCAGCAGGCCATGCAAAGCAACCACCAGCAGGCATGGCAGCAGTTTTTTCATCTGCGCTCAATTCAAGCCGAACAATTGCCGGCAATTGGCCGAAGTCTGTGCCGCCAGCTCAGCCAATGAACAGCCTTTGACTTCAGCCAAAGCGGCCGCCACATGGGGCACATAAGCCGGGCTGTTGAGTTTGCCGCGGTGTGGTGCCGGCGCCAGATAGGGGCTGTCGGTCTCGATCAACAGACGCTCCAGCGGCAGCAATTTGGCGACATCGCGCAAGCTCTGGGCGTTCTTGAAGGTCAGGATGCCCGAGAAGGAGATGTAAAACCCCCGCTCTACAGCTGCCAGAGCGACTTCGGCGCTTTCGGTGAAACAGTGAAAAACGCCGCCGGCTTTTTCGCCGCCCATTTCATCGAGCAAACGCAGGGTGTCTGCAGCGCTGCTGCGGGTATGGATGACCAAGGGTTTTGCCGCCAGCAAGGCCGCGCGGATATGGACCCGGAAGCGTTCGCGCTGCCATTCCATTTGTTCGATGCTGCGGCCATTGAGTCGGTAATAGTCGAGCCCGGTCTCGCCGATGGCAACCACTTTCGGATGCTTGGCGCCCTGCACCAACTCGTTGACATCGGGTTCATGCACATCCTCGTTGTCGGGATGAACGCCGACGGTGGCCCAGAGATGGTGATGCTCATCGGCCAGCCTGCTGACGTTGGGGAAATCCTCCATCGTCGTGCAGATGCAGACCGCCTGCTCGACCTGAGCCGCTTTCATCTCGGCCAGGATATGCGGCAGCTGGGATTGCAGTTCGGGAAAACTCAGGTGGCAATGCGAATCGATGAACATGGATGAAGGTCGTGGCTCAAATTGTCTGGGTCGGCTTGTTCGATGCGAGCATTGAACCGAGGATTTTTTCGATCATTTGCTTGAGATCCTTGCCCACCGGGTCTGCGGGGAAACTCACGCCGATGCCTTCAGTGCGTCCGCCGGCTGCATTGGCCGGTGTCAGCCAGGCGACCTTGCCGACGATAGGAAAGCGCTGGGCATCGCCCGGCAGGCCGATCAGCAAATAGATCTGATCTCCCAGCAGATGGGCCTGCTTTGTGGGCACAAACAGTCCGCCAGCGCTGAACAGCGGTATGTAAGCCGCATAGAGCGCAGCCTTGTCGCGAAAGATCAACTGGATCACGCTCGGGCTGGCGTCGTCGGGTTTGCTAGGCAGATCACTCATACCGAAGGCTCAGCCCGCCCTGACCTGCAAAGCTTGCTTGCCTTGGGCAAACAAGGACTCGATCAGCAGACCGGCATTGAGCGGATGTTCGGCATGCCTGGCTGCCTGGCGCAGCGCGGCTGCCCAGGCATGCAGAGGCGCGGCCGGGCCAGGCTTGGGCAAGGCGGACAGGGGGAAATAAGTCGGCGGCGCTGCATGGGCGCGGCGCAGCAGGTCGTGGCAAAGGCGTTGCAAAGCGTCGATCGCGCGCGCTGGCGGCCAGTTGGCCAGCGCCTGGGCTTCGCCGCGGGCCAGTTGCTGGGGCAATTGTTGCCAGACGCTGGCGCGCAAACCGGCTTCGAACCAGTCACGCGCTTCCTGCGGCCGGCCACCGGCCGCGTCAAGCAGCAGTTCGGGGTCATCAACGCCCTGCTCTGCCAGCCATTGCAAGGCGGGCGCCCTGGCTGGCAGCGGCAATGGCAGGGGCTGACAGCGGCTGCGGATCGTCGGCAGCAGCGCTTCGGGCGCATTGCTGGCCAGCACGAAACGCAAGCTGCCCGAGGGTTCTTCCAGCGTCTTCAGCAAGGCATTGGCTGCGACCATATTGAGCGCTTCGGCCGGGTAGACCAGCACCACCTTGGCGCGACCGCGGGCCGAGGTGGCCTGGGCAAATCCAAGTGCAGCACGCACCGCATCGATCTTGATTTCGCGGCTCGGCTTGGCCTTGGAGGCTTTGGCTTCGCCAGAGGCCTCGGCGCCCTCCTCCCAGCCGAGTGATTCGCGCAGCGCTTCGGGCAGCAGCAGTTGAAAGTCAGGGTGCGTGCGCGAACTGAACAGCTTGCAGCTGGCGCAGGACAAGCAGGCCCAGCCTTGGCGGGGCGAATCGGTTTGCGGCGCCTCGCACAGCCAGGCTTGCGCCAAGGCCAGCGCCAGGTCGAACTGGCCGACGCCAGCCGGCCCCTGGACCAGCAAGGCATGCGAGTGCGATGTCGCCAAGGCCTGGCTCAGCGGCAAGGCCAGCCAGGGCAGCAAACCGCCTACCATCCGCGCGACTCCATCACCGCGGCGATCTGGGCCGCCACCGCGTCAACCGACAGGCTGGCGTCAAGCCGGACAAAGCGTTGCGGTGCAGACTCGGCGCGCCTTGCATAAGCAGCCCGCACGCGCTCGAAAAAGTCCAGATCCTGCTGCTCGAAACGATCAGCCGGACGTGCCGCTGCCCTGCGCTGGGCGGCCATCTCCGGCGGCAGGTCGAACCACAGCGTCAGATCAGGTTGCCGATCGCCCTGCACCCATTTTTCGAGCGTTCCAAGTACCGTCAAGTCGACACCCCGGCCGCCGCCCTGGTAAGCAAAACTGGCATCGGTAAAACGGTCGCAAAGCACGGTCTTGCCGGCGTCGAGTGCCGGCTGGATGACCTGCTGCAGATGGTCGCGGCGCCCGGCAAAAACCAGCAGGGCCTCGGTCAAGCTGTCCATGCTGCTGTGCAGAACCAGCTCGCGCAAGGTCTCGGCCAGTTCGGTGCCGCCCGGTTCGCGCGTGTTGATGACCGTGGCGCCGCGCTGTTCGAGCCTTGCGGTCAGGGTGGCGATATGGGTCGATTTACCGGCACCATCGATGCCCTCGAAACTGATGAATCTGGCTGTCACTTGTTGCCGCGCTGGTATTTGTTCACCGCGCGATTATGCGCGGACAGCGTGTCGCTGAATTCACTGCTGCCGTCGCCGCGGGCCACGAAATATTGGGCTTGGCTTGGCGCCGGATGGAGTGCCGCCAGCAAGGACGCATTGCCCGGCATCGAGATCGGCGTTGGCGGCAGTCCGCGGCGCAGATAGGTATTGAAAGGCTGGTCGGTCAGCAGATCGCGTTTGCGCAAACGGCCGCTATAGCGCTCGCCCAGACCATAGATCACGGTCGGATCGGTTTGCAGCGGCATGCCGATGCGCAAGCGGTTGATGAATACGGCGCTGACCATGGCGCGTTCGGAAGCGGCGCCGGTCTCTTTTTCGATGATCGAGGCCAGGATCAGCGCTTCATCGGCGCTTTTCAAGGGCAAACCGTCGGCGCGCAAACTCCAGGCAGCGGCCAGCCGTTTTTGCATCGCCTGATGCGCGCGCTTGAGCAAGGTCAGATCGCTGACGCCACGACTGTAGGCATAGGTATCGGGAAAAAAACGCCCTTCTGCCGCCTGGCCTGGCGCGCCGATCAAGCTCATCAGCTGCGCCTCGGTCAAACCTGCCGTGGTCGGCTTCAGCGCCGGCGCACGGGCGATGGCGGCACGTATCTGGCTGAAGTTCCAGCCCTCGATGAAGCGCAATTGCTCGAGCACCTGGTCGCCCCGCACCATCTTCTGCAGCAACTGCATGGCGCTCTCGCCGCGATGGATTTCGTAGCTGCCGGCGCGAATCAGCCGCGATTGTCCAGACCAGCGGAACCATTGGTAAAGCAGCCGCGGATCGGACTGCACGCCGGCATTGACCCAGGCTGAAGCGACTTCGCGCGGCGAGTTGCCCGGCTCGATCGACAGCTCGACCGAGTCGCTGGCCAAGCGCAGCGGTGTCAGCAGCCACCAGCTTGCCCAAGCGCCGGCAAACAGCAGGGAAAACAGCAAAATTGCCAGAATTTTGCCTATGGTTCGCTTCATCAATACCCTTGCCTGCTTGTCCTGATCCGGAGGCTGATGATAATCGCGACCATGAACAAGACATCAACGACTGGCAGTGGCGCTTTGCGCCTGACTCAATGGGGCCTGATTCTGGCCAAGGGCGAGGACGCTGCCAAGTTCTTGCATGGGCAATTAACCCAGGATTTTGTCCATTTGGGGCTGGGCGAGGCCAGGCTGGCTGGGTTTTGCAGTGCCAAAGGCCGTTTGCTGGCCAATCTGATCGGCTGGAAAAATAACGAACAGGAAATTCTGCTGGCGCTGCCGGCCGAACTGCTGCCGGCAATTTTGAAGCGGCTGAGCATGTTTGTGATGCGGGCCAAATGCAAGCTCAGCGATGCCAGCAGCGCATTCAATCTCTGGGGTCTGGTCGATGCGGCTGATTGGCTGGGTGCGCAGGCCCCGGCGCAGCGCTGGGGGCGCAGCCAGATCGGTGCTGATAGCGTCATCCGCCTGCCCGATGCCGGCGGCCATTCGCGCTGGATGCTGGTGCAGGATGCCCAAGCACCATCCCCTGCCCTGCCGCCATTGGCGCAGGCTGACTGGGATTGGCTGGAGGCGCAAAGCGGGCTGGCCTGGGTGTTGAATGCCACCAGCGAGCAATTCGTGCCGCAGATGCTGAACCTGGAACTGCTCGATGGGGTCAATTTCCAGAAAGGCTGTTATCCGGGCCAGGAGGTCGTGGCCCGGAGCCAATACCGCGGTGGCATCAAGCGCCGGACTTACCTGTTCGAACTCGACGGCGAAGCCAAGCCAGGACAGGAGATTTTTCACAGCGTAGACCCAGGTCAGCCCGCCGGCATGGTGGCCAACGCCGCGCTGCGCGACGGGCTCAGCCTGGTGTTGGCCGAAACCAAGATCGCTGCGCTGTCTTCAGGCAGCTTGCATCTGGGCAGCGCTGACGGCCCGCTGCTGCGGCCGCAGACCATGCCCTACGAGTTCAGTACCGAGGTCTGAGCCGGATGAACCGCAGGATCTACGTCTATTACCGCATTGCGCAAGCCGATCTGGACGCGGTGCGCGAGAAGGTGCTGGCCCTGCAGGCCAGGCTCTGCGCCGACCATGCCGGCCTGCGGACTGAGTTGCTGCGCCGCCCGGAAGCTGCCGAGGGCCAGCTGACCTTGATGGAAACCTATGCCTGCGACCAAGGCATCGACGCCGCGCTGCAGGCGGCCATCGAAGCCGCTGCCAGCCATGCCGGGCTGCCAGGGCCAAGACATGTCGAGGCCTTCGTCAGCGCTTGAATCAGAGCAGGCAAACCATTTCCACATGCGCAATGCCAAGCTCTTCAAAGCTCGGGCCGCGTTGCACAAAGCCGGCGCGGGCATAGAAACCGGCGGCTGATTGCTGGGCGTGGAGGACGGCCTCGCGATAGCCTTCGCGGCGCGCCTGGCTCATCAAGGCTTCGAGCAAATCGCGGCCGATATGGCTGCCGCGCAGATTGCGCATCACCGCCATGCGGCCGATCTTGGCCACGCCGGGTACATGTTCCATCAACCGCCCGGTGGCCAAGGCCCGGCCGAAGCGGTTGAATGCGACCGCATGCATGCAGCGGGCATCTTCGCTGTCCCACTCCAGCTCGGCGGGGA
Organism: Burkholderiales bacterium; assembly: GCA_947446685.1. Classification (GTDB taxonomy): domain Bacteria; phylum Pseudomonadota; class Gammaproteobacteria; order Burkholderiales; family Burkholderiaceae_C; genus Paucibacter_A. The sequence continues at coordinate 2,476 of CANFIC010000054.1, read as the reverse complement.
TTTTCTGTTCGTCAATGAAGACCTGCTGGCGGATTTCACGCGCATGACCGCCCAGTTCGGCCCAGTTGCCGAGCTTGACCTCGACGATATTCTGGCCGGCTTCGAAATCGCTCATCACGGCGCGCAATTGACGTGGAATCGGCATCGGCACTTGCGTCAGCGGATCGGCAAAGACATAGATCAGCTCGCCATGAACCAGTAGCTGCTGGCCCCGGAAAACGGCGCCGATGATCTGCATCGAGCTGTTGCCGATGCGCGCGCAGCGCACGCCGACTTCGAGTTGTTCGTCATACCTGGCCGAGCCGAGGTATTCAAGCGTGGCCTTGCGCACAAACAGGTCGCCGCCGAGAGCTGCCATCGTGTCGGTATAGGGCAAGGCCAGCGCGCGCCAATAAGCGCCAACAGCGAGGTCGAAATAGTTCAGGTAATGACCGTTGAAGACGATCTGCTGGGCATCGATTTCGGACCAGCGCACCCGCAGGCGCTCGGCAAAACGAAAATCCTGTCTAGTCATGGTTGTCATGTCTGTAGCGCCTGTTTGATGGCAAAACCGCAGGCGTCCAGCGCCAGCAAAGCTTCGGGAATATAACGCCCCATCTTGATGAAATCATGGGTGACGCCGCGGTACAGCTCGAGTTGCACCTGCCCGCCGTTGGCGCGCATCGCGTCGGCATAGGCCAGACCTTCGTCGACCAGCGGGTCGCATTCGGCCAGTACCAGGCAGGCCGGCGCAAGTCCGCCATGGTCGGCGGCTTCGAGCGGCGCAAAACGCCAGTCGCGCCGGTGGTGCGGGCCGATGTAATGGTTGAAAAACCATTCGATCGAGGCGGCTTCGAGCAGGAAGCCGTTGGCAAACAACTGGTGCGAGGCGTTGTCGGCATGGGCGGCGGTGCCCGGTGTGATCAGCAACTGCAGCGCCAGCGGCAACTCGATGTCGCGCGCATGCAGGGCGCAGACTGCCGCGAGCGTGCCGCCGGCGCTGTCGCCGCCGACCGCCAGCCGTGATCCATCGAGTCCGAGGCTGCCCGCATGTTCAGCCAGCCATTGCATGACCGCCCAGCAATCGTCGACCGCGGCCGGAAACTTCTGTTCGGGTGCCAGCCGGTAGTCGAGCGACAGCACCGCTGCGCCACTGCGCAGACTCAGTTGCCGGCACAGACTGTCATGGGTTTCCAGATTGCCGATGGTGAAGCCGCCGCCATGCAAGTAAAGCAGCAAAGGCAGTCGGTCGGATGTCGGTGCATAGAGCCTTGCCGCCAGCGGGCCGGCAGCCCCGGGCAAATGCAGGTCTTCGACGCGGGCCAATGGCGCCCGCGGCAGGTCGAGGATCTCCGCCCCAATCTGGTAGGCGATGCGGGCTTTCTCGGGCGTCAAACTGTGCAGCGGTGGGCGACCGGCGCGATGAATCCGCTCGAGCAGGCCGGCCATGCGGGGGGTCAATAAATTACGGCTCAAAGGGGCTCCAGAACGGGTCAACTGCCCAATCCAGGGGCAGTGCGTTAATGTGCCAGAGGATCGCGCTGCCGCCGGGCAAGCTTGGCGCAAGCCCAGAAAAAAAGCCCGGCTTCCTGGGCTGGAAGCCGGGCCGGACAAGCAGTTGTTTTTCGGGTTCAGGCGTGGGCTTCTTCGAAAAATTGTTCGTCTTCGGTCGAACCCTTCAGCGCGGCAGTCGATGCGTCGCGCTCGATCGTCGTGGTGACCGCATCGAAATAACCGGTGCCGACTTCACGCTGATGCTTGACGGCGGTGAAGCCACGGTCGGCGGCTGCGAATTCTTTTTCCTGCAATTCGACGAAGGCCGACATATTGTTGCGGGCATAACCATGGGCAAGCTCGAACATCGAGTAGTTCAGGCTGTGGAAGCCCGCCAGGGTGATGAACTGGAACTTGTAGCCCATCGCGCCGAGTTCGCGCTGGAATTTGGCGATTGTCGCGTCGTCAAGGTTCTTCTTCCAGTTGAACGATGGCGAGCAGTTGTAAGCCAGCATCTTGCCCGGGAACTTGGCGTGAATCGCGTCAGCAAAGGCCTTGGCGAAAGCCAGGTCCGGTTTGCCGGTTTCGCACCAGATCATGTCGACATAGGGCGCATAAGCGAGGCCGCGGCTGACCGCCTGCTCGATGCCATTGCGGGTGCGGTAGAAGCCTTCGACCGTGCGCTCGCCGGTGCAGAAAGGCTTGTCGTTGTCGTCGATGTCACTGGTGACAAGGTCGCCGGCTTCGGCATCGGTGCGTGCCAGCAGCAAGGTCGACGTGCCCATCACATCGGCAGCCAGGCGCGCTGCAACCAGTTTGGCGACGGCTTCGCGGGTCGGAACCAGCACCTTGCCACCCATATGGCCGCATTTCTTCGCGGCAGCCAACTGGTCTTCGAAGTGAACGCCAGCGGCACCCGCTTCGATCATCGACTTCATCAGCTCGAAAGCATTCAGCACACCGCCGAAACCGGCTTCGGCATCAGCGACGATCGGTGCGAAAT